>SFKP01000043.1 GCA_004553715.1 Clostridiales bacterium | reverse complement strand
TTTATAATAACTTTATATAAATTTAGATTATTAGTTCATAATATAATTTTATATTTTGAACGCATCAAAATCGATTTTAAGACATTTTTATATAAAACCTAACAAGTTATATGTTTAAATTATAATGTTCAATTTATAAAATCTTATAATTATGATGTAATTCTTATTGAAATGCTTAATTTTAGGCATCTTTTAAAAATGCTGAAAAATGGCTAAAAAAACGACGCACGAGAATCGATTTTAAGCCGTTTTTAAAAATTAGGCATATAGTTTGTTGTCTGAAAAATAAGGTAAAATACTGAAATATAAGGATTTACGAATTTTTGAAAAAATAATCTGAAATTATATAAATTTTTTTATAAATTATAAGGTTACAATAATGAAAAAAAATCCAACCAGACATAACACAAAATATTGAAGCTCCAGAATCGATTTTAAGGAGTTTTTATATAAAAGTAATGTAGTTTATTGTCTATAAAATATGGCTAAAACAAGCTTATAGCAAGGAATAGCTAATTTTGAAAGGGGATACTCAAATTAAGTATTCTATATTTTACTCCTATTCCTTTTTGCACAAAACTTTGATTTTGCGCAATGTTCTAATTTTAAAAAATCAAATATATTCCCTGCCCTATATATATAAAGAGTTGAAATTGTTTAATTATATTTATATTCTCTTAATAATCCAGAATAAACTTTATTTAATCCTTTTAAGCTTTTGAAATCTTCTGGTCTTATCATTTCCGGCAATTCATTATGTACCTTTGCTTCATCTAGAACATATTTAACAAATTCTGCACAATAAAAATGATTTCTCCTTTTTATTCTTATTTTAAATGCTACTGCAAATAGTCCAAACAAATTAAATCTATAATTTAATCTGTTTTTGTTTATTTTAACAATGATGTTCTTTATAGCTTTTACTTGTTTTTCTGTCAATTCTAAACAATAAATTTGAGCATTTGTTTTCCTAAATCTTTTAAATGTTCCTTTATCCATATATTCGTGCACAAATCCTCCTATAAATGGATTATATGGATTTAATCTTCCGAAACTATACATTTCTTTTAAATTTACATCTAATGCAATTGATACATGCGCAAATTCATCTCTTGTAAATATTCTTATGATTTTTGACAATATTGTTCCCGTGTATGTTAAAATAATATATATTTTAGTATTCTTTTCATGCACTACCATTTTACCCCTTTGCTTTCAATTAGCCCAAATATCTCCATTAATAAATGTTGTTAATGCCATTATAAGAGCCTCTCTTGTTAAATCATATCTTGTAATCACTTCTTTTGTAAGATATGATATTGCCCCTTTTGTATTTTTTTGACCATTTCCATTAAATATTTTATTCATAACAATTCCTAAATCGGAATTAATAATATCATCTACATATCTATCTGGTACAGGAAATGCAGAGCTCGATCCAAAACTCTCTTCCCCATTTTTATTTTTTATTACTGCTATCTGAATAATGCACCATTTACCTAATAAATTTGTTATTCCAGATTCAACCCCAATAAAGAAATCAGCATCAACGTTATTTTCCTTTGCATACTTTATTAAATTATTAACTCTATTACTAGCGCCAACATATATTTCTTCATTTACTGGTTCATTACTAACATTTGAACTAACTGATATTCCTACTATGTTAACATTTTTATAAAATTTTTCAAATGCTTGTTTTGCTCCTTCAATTTTTCCAGGATTATTTGTTCCTATTAACACTTTCATTTATTTAACTTATATTATATTTTTATTTCTAATATAATCTCCTTCAAATTCATTATTTAATATATCCAATAGCTTCAGGACCATATCCCATGCTTCTAAATTCTTGATCTCCAATAAATATTCCAAGTTCAGCCGTTCGTGATATCCAATTAAATTTTGTTAAACTTCTTGTGGTGATAAATATATCCTATTTCCAACTATCTTTTTAAAGAATTCCATAAACTACTCCTTCATTTACTCTATAATTTTTTTTATTTGATTAAGTGCTCTAAATCTGTGCGATACAGAGTTTTTTTCAATATTTGTTGCTTCACCAAAAGTTTTCCCTAAATCATCTGAAAGAAAGATACAATCATATCCAAAAGATGTGTTCCCTCTTTCTTCATCTATTATTTTACCATATGTTTTTCCTTCTCTATAGTCATATGTTCCATCTATATGATATAAAACAATTAGTGAAACGAAATATGCTTTTTTATCTTTTCCTTTTAAATTTGCTATTACTTTATCTCTATTAGCTTGAGTATATCCATGTACCCCAGAATATCTTGCACTATATATACCAGGCTCTAAATTCAATCCTTCGCAACATAAACCACTATCATCTGCAAGCACATCATAATTTAGATTTTTACTTTTTAAAAATTTGCTTATACTACTTGCTTTTATTAAAGCATTTTCTAAAAAAGTTGAACCAGTTTCTTCTATTTCTTCATTATATCCAATATCTTTTAATGTTAAAATTTCAACATTATTCAAAATTTCTTTTACTTCTTTTATTTTATGCTCATTATTTGATGCAAAAACTATCTTTTTCATATTATTATAATCTCCTTCGGAAAGGCTAATCTTTAAAGAAATATTTCATTCTTTCAATAAATTCTTGATTCGATTTTGTTTCTACAATTTGTTCCATTAATTGTTCTGTCATTTCTTGTACATTCATATTAGCCATTGTTTTTCTTAAGGCAAATACTGTTTCTAGTTCTTCTTTTGATAACAATAATTCTTCTTTTCTTGTTCCTGATTTATTTATATCAATTGCTGGAAATACTCTCTTTTCAGAAAGTTTTCTATCTAAATGGACCTCCATATTCCCAGTTCCTTTAAATTCTTCAAAAATAACATCATCCATTCTACTTCCTGTCTCAACTAAAGCTGTTGCTAAGATTGTTAAGCTCCCAGCATCTTCAGTGTTTCTTGCAGCACCAAAAAAACGTTTTGGTTTATGAAGAGCACTTGGATCTAAACCACCAGATAGGGTCCTTCCAGATGATGGAATAACTAAGTTATATGCTCTTGCAAGTCTTGTAATACTATCTAATAGTATTACAACATCTTTCTTTTGTTCAACAAGTCTTTTAGCTCTTTCTAAAACCATTTCTGCCACTTTTACATGATGCTCAGGTACTTCATCAAAAGTTGAATATATTACATCTCCATTAATCGACCTTTTCATATCAGTAACTTCTTCAGGTCTTTCATCTATTAACAATACTATTAATTCAATTTCTGGATTGTTAGTAGTTATGCTGTTTGCTATTTTCTTTAATATCGTGGTTTTACCCGCTTTAGGTGGAGCCACTATCATTCCTCTTTGCCCTTTTCCAATTGGAGAAATCAAATCCATAAGTCGCATAGTATATTCAGTTGGAATTGTTTCTAACTGAATTCTTTTATTTGGATATATTGGAGTTAAATCATCAAAAGAGCGCCTTTTCATAGCATTTTCAGGATGTTGTCCATTAACTTCGCCAACATATATTAATGCTGGAAATTTTTCCGATTCTTTTGGAATACGCTTAATACCTTTTATTTTATCCCCGGTGTCGAGTCTAAATCTTTTTATTTGTACTGGTGAGACGTAAACATCCTTAGGTGTTGGTAAATAATTTTCACCTCTTAAGAATCCATATCCATCTGGTAGCACTTCTAATATGCCAGTAACTATTTCATCTCCTTCATTAGTTAATTTATATCCTTCTTCTGTTGTAATTTCTTTAAAAGAAGATTGTTGTTCTTGCGTGGTATCAGTTTCTTCGAATGTTATATCTTTTAATATTGCAATCACATCATCCTTTTTAAATTTTGAAATATTTTTTACTCCTTTTTCTTTTGCTAATTCTTTTAATTCTGCAAACGACATACTTTCAAAATCCATTTATTTAGCCCCCCTATTTAATTTTATAACTTTGGAAATCATAAGATAAAAATAGATATAATTAGAATAAAGGTAGGTTAAAATTATACCTACCTACCTTGTGCAACATAAACTTTTTCATTTGGCAAATACATGTCCAACTGTTCCCTTGCAACTTTTTCTATATATTCTTTTGAATTAATATTATTTTTGGTTTCATTAAGTTCTTGTTGATAACTAAGTTTTTCCTCTATTTGTTTAGCATAATATTTTTCTGTATTTTTATATGAATTTAATGTTTTTTGTTGGTTTGCAAATGTGATTATCACATATACAATTATTGCTACATATAACATTTTTTTTAATACATTGCTTTTCTTCTTATTTTTCATTTGTAATCTCCATAAAATGATATTATTAGATAATAAATATTATATCTAATATAATATTCAACAAACTTATTGCAAATCCTTCTTATATTTACTTTTTTTCGCATAAAGTTGCAGTTTTTTACATTTTTGAATTGTTTTTTTTAGATTGATAAAAATAAATCTAACAGGCTTAAAAACTAACTTTTTAACAAAATTATATATATATATTACAGGCTTTATAATAGTAAAAATTATCATGTTTTTTATAAGATTTAATATATTTGTATTTATCTTTAAGAAAATTTTGCTAAATATAAGCATATAAACTAATATTCCAAGTATAACTCCTAAAAATATATAACTTCTAAGCTTCCCGTTATTAAATTTAAAAATAGAATATGTAAGAATTCCACCTGTTAGAGCCCAAAACAAAATATCATGTATATATGTAATAAAATCAGGTGTTTTAAGAATTTTCCTAAAACTGCGAAACATGTCAAATAATATTCCTATAATAAATCCATTTAATATAAATATACCAAAAATATAAGCTTGATTGCTCAAAGTATCACCCTTCTATCTAAATAATTTATTCATTATAGAAGTTCCTTTTTTATCTAAAGTTTTTTCTGAATATCCTAAATTCAAAATATCTCCTTCTACTACTACATCTCCTGTATCAATACTTAATTTTGTTATTTTTAAATTTTGACCTTTTATAGTTAATAGACCTAATTCGGTTTCTACAATAACAATTTGATCGTCAAAACTTAAAACATCGCGAACTCCAGACAATGTTAGCTTTTCACGATTTTCTAATATAATATTTTGTGGAATAGTATTACTAATTATTTTTCTTTCTTCTATAGACATAAATAATTACACATCCTTTCTTTGAGATACATCCCTAAGGAGCTGGTGTATCTATAAAAAATCATTATCTAGTAACTTTTGTTGTAATATTATAATATTCACATCTTGTCTTTTTAGAACTACTAAAAAGGATAGATAGAATATATCCATCCTTTATTTTAATGAACTAAGGTACCATTTCCCGGTTCAAAAGTTGATTTTACTATTATCGGAATATTATTCTCTTTTGCATATTGCACACATTTATTATGAAGAACTTTAGCTCCATTATTGGCCATTTCTAACATTTTATCATAAGATATTTCATCATATTTTTTTGCATTTTTATTAATATTTGGGTCTTCTGAATATACACCATCTACATCAGTATATATATATAATTTATCTGCATGTAAAAATACAGCAAGTGCTACTGCTGTAGTATCTGAACCGCCTCTTCCTAATGTGGTTATTTCTCCTTTTTCATTTATTCCTTGAAATCCAGCTACAATAACAATTTTACCTTCAGCTAATTTTTTTTCAATATTAGCCGTTTGTATATTTAATATATCTGCATTTCCGAAACAATTATTTGTTATGATTGGAATCTGCCAACCTAAGTATGAAATAGCATTATATCCTAAATCTTGCAAAAGCATAGAAAGCTTTGCTACTGTAATTTGCTCTCCTGTTGAAACTAAAACATCATGTTCTCTACTTACAGGAGTTTTAGTAATTTCTAATTCTTCTTTTATTAATGTATCTGTTAATTTTCCTTGTGCAGAAACTACAACAACAATTTTACTATTTTTATTATATTCTTCTAATATTCTTTCTGTAACAATAAATAGCTTTTTCGTATCTGCTACCGAAGTACCTCCAAATTTTTGCACAATTAAGCTCATATATTTGCACCTCATTTCACAGATTATACTATTATTATATGTGTAAACATAAATTTTTGTGAAAATAATTAAATGTTAATATTACACCTCTTTAGGTGTCAATGATTTTTGAAAATGTCCCAAAAAATTTTAAACATAAGCCCTAAAAATCTAATTTTTTAGGGTTAGTTTTTTGGGTCAGGGTACTTGAGTGA
>SFKP01000042.1 GCA_004553715.1 Clostridiales bacterium | reverse complement strand
GGATAAATAAATTTTTATCATAAAATATAAAAGAAAACGTATAATATATTAGGAGATGATAATTTGAAAAAGTTTCTAATTATTCTTAGTATATTTACGTTTTTTGTTTTGCCAACAAAAAGCTTAGCAATGACAAATTATGAAAATGTTGGAACAACTACAGGACTTGTAAATACCACTGCGTTAAATGTAAGAATGGGACCAGGTACAATGTTTAAAACAGTTGGAACAATTTATAAAAATGAATATGTAAGAGTATTCGCAAAAATAGGTACATGGTATGTTGTGCAAACAGATAGTGATATAATAGGTGCAGTTAGCACGAAATATATTAAGCTTATATATCCAACAAATAATGATAGCACAAACAATACCACTAATCAAAATGGCTTGACTACTGAAGAACAAGAGGTTTTTGATTTAGTAAATAAACAAAGGACAGATAATGGGCTAAAAGCATTAAAGGTAGATTCAAATCTTCAAAAAGTAGCAAAGGAAAAAGCAAATGATATGGTAAAAAACAATTACTTTGCACATAATTCTCCAACTTATGGCTCGCCATTTGATATGATGAAAAAGTTTGGAATATCATATAAATCAGCAGGAGAAAATTTAGCTGGAAATTCTACAGGTAAAAGGGCAGTAGATGCATGGATGAATTCAGAAGGACACAGAGCAAATATTTTAAATAGTAGTTTTAATTATACAGGAGTTGCTGTGGTAGAAAGCTCAAAATATGGTAGAATTTACGTACAGATGTTTATTGGAAGATAAAATAAAAAAAACACGTAACAGTTATTCCCGTAAGAGAATAAGAACAAACTTATGTAGGAAATAATAACTAAATTTGACAAATTTATGAAAAGAGAGTATAATAAAAGAGGTGTTTATTTAAGGAGGAATTAATTTTTTATGAATAAGCAAAAATTAACATCAAATACTGCAAAAAAGATAATTTTGATTAGTATAATATTTGTTATGATGTTAGGGATTTCTGTATTTGCTGGAACAGCTAAATTAAATAATGTAAAAATTAAATTTGCAACAAATTATGAAATAACAGTTATGACATCTAAAACAAAGGTTGAAGATATATTAAAAGAAAATCACATTATATTAGAGGAAAACGAAGTTGTATCACCTGCATTAGGGGAAAACATAGATGAAAATGGATTAATTATTATTTCATTAGAAGGAAATGAACCAGTAAAAAAAGCAGAAGTAGAGACTATTGTTGCTACAGAAGATATTGTTAAAGAATATTCAAATATTACAGAAAAAATAGTTGTTGTGTTAGAGGACATACCTTTTGAAACAATTACAAAAGATGTATCAAATGGTTCTTTATCTACAACCAATAAGGTTTTACAATACGGAAGAAATGGACAAAGAAAGGTTTCTTATAAAATAACATATAAAGATGATATAGAAGTTGCAAGAGAAGAACTTTCTTCTGAAATAATCCGTGAGCCAGTAAATAAAATAGTTCAAATACAAACAAAACAAATAACATCAAGAAGTAGTAATTCTAGAGTATCTAGTACATCTGGAAAATCTGGAGTATATAAAGTAACAGCATACTGTTCTTGCGCAAAATGTTGTGGTAAAACAAATGGAATTACAGCTTCAGGTACAAAAGCAACAGCAAATCATACAATAGCAGCTCCTTCAACTTTCGCATTTGGAACAAAAGTAAAAATAAATGGTACAGTGTATGTAGTTGAAGATAGAGGTGGAGCAATCCAAGGAAACAGAATAGATATTTATATGAATTCACACCAAGAAGCATTAGCTTGGGGAGTAAGATATTTAGAATTAGAAGTTTTAGAATAAAATGCAAAAAAAAACGACTGAGTAAGTCGTTTTTTTGTTGAGCGTGTCAATGGGGAGATTTTTGACAGTCCCCATTAACAACGAAAATTGTTTAAATGTAATAGAATTCTTTACGTGAAAATGCTTTTATGATATAATCACAACGTATTAAATTTGAGAGGTGATTATATATATGAGAAATGTTGGAACAGTAACACGCGGAATAAGAACACCAATAATTAAAGCAAATGATGATTTAGCAAAAATAGTAGTTGATTCACTTTTAGAGGCAAAAAAAAATGACAATTTCGAATTTAGGGATAGAGATATTGTTGCAGTAACGGAGGCAGTGGTAGCTATTGCAGAAAACAACTATGCTACAGCAGATGCGATTGCAGAAGATATTAAAAATAAATTCCCAAAAGGAGAAATTGGACTTCTAAATCCTATCTTAAGCAGAAATAGATTTTCAATTTTATTAAAGGCAATTGCAAGGGGAACTAAACATATTACAATACAGCTTAGTTTTCCAAGTGATGAAGTGGGAAACGGAATCCTTGATGAAGATAAATTAGATGCAAATGGTATAGATTTATCAAGCATTATTTCAGAAAAAGAATATGCTGAAAAATTTGGAGATTTTGTTCATCCATTTACAGGAATAAATATGGTGGATTTTTATAGGGACCTTATAGAAAAGGAAAATTGTAAAGTTGACTTTGTATTTAGCAATAATCCAAAAACTATATTAGAATATTCAAAAGATGTTTTAGTTGCAAATATTCACACAAGGGCAAAAACAAAAAAACTTTTAAAAGCAAGTGGTGGAAATATTATTTTAGGATTAGACGATATTTTAACTACTTCTGTAAATGGTAGTGGATATAACTCTAAATATGGTTTATTAGGTTCAAACAAAGCTACAGAAGAAAAGGTTAAATTATTCCCAGAACATGGAGATGCTTTGGTAGAAAAAATTCAAAAAGAATTAGCAACAAAAACAGGAAAACATATAGAAGTAATGATTTATGGAGACGGAGGATTCAAAGACCCCGTAGGTAAGATTTGGGAATTAGCAGATCCAGTAGTTTCGCCAGCTTATACAAGAGGGCTAGAGGGAACTCCAAATGAATTAAAATTAAAATATTTATCAGATAATCAATTTAAAGAACTTAAAGGAGACGAATTAAAACAAGCAATTATTGATGAGATAAAGAAAAAACCAGAAAATTTAAAAGGAAGTATGCAAACACAAGGAACAACGCCAAGAAGATTAACAGACCTTATTGGTTCATTATGTGATTTAACTTCTGGAAGTGGAGATAAAGGAACTCCAGTAGTATTTATTCAAGGATATTTTGATAATTTAGCAAGTGAATAGTAACAAAAAAAGCAATATTTTTTAAAAAAAGTATTGCTTTTTTTATAATTATAATGTAAAATTAAATCGAAGTGGAGGAAAGTGGTAAAAAGTGGAGCCAAATTCCAAAAGAGGTGAGCAAAATGTTAATTGGAGAATATGAGCATACAATTGATGCTAAAGGCAGATTAATAATGCCAGCTAAATTAAAAGAAGATATCGGAGAAAAATTCGTTATTACTAAAGGTTTAGATGGTTGCTTGTTTGTATACTCTCTAAAAGAATGGCAAAACTTCGAAGAAAAATTAAGAACATTTCCACTTACAAATAAAGATGCGAGAGCTCTAATGAGGTTTTTTTTAGCAGGAGCAACTGAATGCGAAATAGACAAGCAGGGCAGATTTTTAATAGCAGGTTCATTAAGAGAATTTGCTGGGTTAGAAAAAGAAGTTGTAGTAATAGGTGTGCTAAATAAGATAGAAATTTGGAGCAAGGATAAATGGCTAAAATATAGCGAGGAAGAGAACAATACAGCAGATGAAATTGCAGAAAAAATGGCAAATTTAGGTATATAACTGTTAAAGTTTATATAAATACAAAAGATAAAGTTTAAAATTACAAAAGAAAAGGTTATACAAAAGATAAAATTTTTAAGTTTTACAAAAGAAGAGGCTATACAAAAGATAAAATTTTCAAGTTTTACAAAAGAAGAGACTATACAAAAGATAAAATTTTCAAGTTTTACAAAAGAAGAGGCTATACAAAAGATAAAGTTTTTAAGTTTTACAAAAGAAAAAAATATGAAAAAGATAAATAGTTAATTTTACAAAAGAAAAAATTACAAATGATAAAATTTTAAAAAAATTATTCAAAAGATAAAATGAAAAATGTACTAAAGTAGTTTATATACTAAAGATTTTAAATTACTAAAGAACTGAATATACAAGGCTAAGACAGTTGGTATTACTTTATTACCAACTGTTTGCCACATTAAAAAAGTAAAGGTTGGAAAATATTTTTGAATACAGAAAATTTTAATCATATACCTGTTTTATTAAACGAAGTAATTGAAGGTTTAAATATAAAAAAAAATGGAATATATGTAGATGGAACTCTAGGAGGAGCAGGTCATAGCTTAGAAATTTGTAAAAAATTATCTCCACAAGGAAGGCTTATTGGAATAGACAGAGATGTGGAGGCTTTAGCATGTGCGAAAGAAAAACTAAAACAATATGATAATGTTAAATTCGTAAATGACAATCATCAAAACATAAAACAAATTTTATCTGACTTAGAAATTAATGGAGTAGATGGCATTTTATTAGATTTAGGAGTTTCTTCATATCAAATAGATGAAATATCAAGAGGTTTTTCATATATGAATGATGCACCTTTAGATATGAGAATGGATAAATTGCAAACATTAACTGCAGAAGAAGTTATAAATACTTATAAAGAAGAAGATTTGGCAAAAATCATATATGAATATGGAGAAGAAAAATTCTCAAAAAAAATTGCAAGAAGAATATGTGAATTAAGAAAAATAGAAAAAATTGATACAACAGCAAAATTAGCTGCAATAGTAGAAGAATGTGTGCCATATATTAAAGGACAAGGACATCCTGCAAAAAGAACATTTCAAGCAATTAGAATAGAAGTAAATAATGAAATAGAACCTTTATATGGGGCTGTTACAGATTGCATTGATGCATTAAATCCAGGTGGAAGACTTTGTATAATAACATTTCATTCGCTGGAAGATAGATGTGTAAAAAATGCATATACTGATGCATTAGGAAAATGTACTTGCCCAAAAGATTTGCCATATTGTATATGCAAAAAAATTGTAAAAGGAAAAATTGTAAACAAAAAACCAATTTTGCCGACAGATAAAGAACAAGAATTAAATTCAAGAAGTAGGAGCGCAAAATTAAGAATATTTGAAAAAATATAGATAAACAGATGAAAAAAGGAGGTGCTATTAGAAAAATGGCAACAAGTAAAAATAGATATCAATATGAAACAAGCCCAAGAAAAATTGAACCAAATTATGTGCCAAAAAAGAAAGTAGCACCAAAGAAAAATACAAAGGCGTCTACAACGAAGAAAAATACTAATAAAAAGAAAAAAGCAGGTAAGCAAAAGCAAGTAGAAAAAAGTGTTATCAAATATTTAATAGTTGGCTTTGCTATATTTTTTGCTATTGCATATAGAAATTCAAAAATTGATGAAAATTTTGCAAAAGTTCAAGATTTAAAATCTGAACTTTCAGAAATTCAAAAACAAAATGTACAATTAGAAATATCAATAGAAAATTCTTTGAATTTAAATAACTTAGAGCAACAAGCAAAAGAACTACTTGGAATGCAAAAACTATCTAATAGACAGACAGTATATGTAAATTATCCAAAAGAAGATTATATTGAAATAGAATCAGAAAAAGTTATTATAGAAGAAGATACATCAATATTTCAGAAAATAAAAAACTGGTTTGCAGGAATATAGCAAGCCAGTTTTTTTGCTTTGCCTTCATTTTTAAAGTTACAAGATTTACATAATTTGACAACACAAGCAAAAACTGCTATAATATATATCGTTGTATAAAATAAATGATAAGTTTATTTTATATAGAGATTTCATGTGGATTTACATGAAGCAAATCATTCTTCTTAAAGTACAAATGAGAAAGGAGCAAGATATGTTAGAATCACAAAGAGCAACTGCTTTAAATTGGAATGAGGCAGAAGTGGTAGGAAAAATTGCAAAAATAAACTTGCATCATCATTTTTGCGGAACAATTGATTTTGATGAATTGCGGGTATGTACAAACCGTAGTAGTGGTAAGAGCGATTATATCCAAGTACTTATTTCACATGATCTTCTTCCATTAGGTTTGGCAGAAGGAGATAAAGTCTGGATGAAGGGGAAATTACGTTGTTACCCGTATGCATACAAAAAACGAGTGCATACGGAACAAGAAGAATTTTCCAAAAACTTTCTTTTCTTTTCATGCAAAGAAATTGAGATAGTTGGCGAAGATGAGCAAGATGTGAATATAATGAATTTGCAAGGAGCTTTGTATAAAAAAGAAAATCTCAGAATCACAACTGATGGTAAAGAGATTATAGATTTTATTTTAAGCGTGAAAAGGAAGACTGGCAAATATGATTATATTCCATGTACTGCTTGGGGG
>SFKP01000009.1 GCA_004553715.1 Clostridiales bacterium | reverse complement strand
ATTAAAAAGTTTTTGTGGTTAAAAACATTTTATCATATTTTTGGTATTTCTCATTTTTTATTTTTTACTTACTGTGACATATCTATTGTAAACCTATATCTACCATATTTAATCCTAATTCTTTTTCAAAACTTTTCTTACATCTTTTAAATTATCTTTTGTACAATTTATATAATAATTTTCTGTTGTTTCAATTCTACTATGTCCTAAAACTTTTGATATATCTTTTATCTCACATCCTTTTCTTAAAGTTTTTGTAGCAAAGTTTCCTCTTAAATCATAAAATCTACAACTAATTCCTAACTCATGATGGATTATTTTAAAAGGATATTTTATAATATCTGTTCCTGAAGATGTTCCATCTTTTCTAATAAATACCATTTGAATTTTATTATTTCTAGATTGACTTTCTATAACTTTATATTCTACTAACTTACCATATTTATTTTTAACTTCTTTTAATATATATTACTTATAATTTTTACCATATTCTTTTTTATATTTAATTTGTAGTTTTTTATAATTAGATAATACTGAATATAAAGTATCACAAATATAAACCTCTCTAATACTACCTATTGTTTTAGTTGTACCTAAATACCATCTACCATTTTCTTCTTTATCTTTTGCATAAACTGTTTTACTAATTTTAATAATTCTATTATCTAAATCTATATCATTCCAAGTTAAAGCAAATACTTCGCCTGTTCTCATACCTGTATAACATGCAGTAAGAAATGCAGTTATAAATACTTTATTATTTTTAAATCTATTTAAAATTAGTTCTATCTCTTCATTAGTATAGACATGACCTATATTGTTTTTTTTAATTCAAATGATAATACTCTTGGTATTTGTAAATCTGCTGCTGGATTATATTTAATGAATCCAAAATAATATGTAGCATCTCTTAATGAACTTTTAATAACCTTTTGATAATTTCTTAATGCTTCTTTTGTAGTAGAAGTTTGATATAGTCTTAGTAATGCTTGATTTAAACTAAATGAAGTAATTGCAGATAGTTTATAATTACCTAACTCTCTTTTAATATTACCAAAAGATTCTTTATATCTTTTTGCTGTAGAATATTTATAATTTATTTCAAAGTATTCTCTCATCCAGTAATCTAAATATTCAGAATATAACATATTACACTCTTTTGTATTTTCTCCATTAATAAATTCTTCATATGCTCTTTGTCCTGCTATATATGCATCTCTTTTTGTTTTAAAACCAGATTTTGATATTTGTTTTCTTTTACCATTAACCTTTCCTGCTTCAAATCTGTATTCATACAGATTATTTCTTTTACGTATGTTTATCATATCTTATTCCTCCTCTTTCCAAAAACAATTTACATCAAAAAAAGCATTAACAATTACTGTCAATACTTTTAAATATTACTTACTTTTAATATTTCCTAATTCTTTATTTCTATATTTATTATATAAATTATATATAAATTCATAATAATCTTCTTTATGTGAATTATATGTCCTTATAATTTTGTTTGCTATATTATATGCATTTTCAAAATCTTCTTTTGTAATTAGTCCGTGTTCATATACTTCCTTCAATTCTTCTTCATCCATTATTGTTGGTTCATAACCATTAGAGATACAAACATCTAATTTCATATCAACAAAATATGGATTTTCTGGATTACTAAAATCATTAGTTCTTGTAATATCAAAATAACTTTCTATTAAATTATCTTGATCATCAAACATAACTGTTAGCCACCAATTTTCTCCTTTAGGAGCAAATATTAAATTCTTATAGTTGTTGTCTGCTATAGTAACCTTACCAGTTGGTGAATCAACTGATAAAGGAGATTCTACTAGTTGCATATCTAAATAACAAACTTTTCCTTCAAAAAATTCATTTTTTTCATCTTCAACTATAACTTCTTTTTTAGTAATTCTTTTCCAGTCGTTTCTTCTTAAATCTCTAAATCCAAAAGTAATACTATTATCTTTTAATTTTATTCTAGTAAGATATTCTTCATCTGTTTCTCCAACTATAAAAGCTCCACAGCCTAATTGAACTCTTAATGAAGCAGGATTGTTTTTATGAACAGATAAATATATTTCATCTTCTTTTATTATTTCTTTGCATTTTTCAATTGCTAGAAGAAGTCCTTGCTTAGCATAACCTTTACCTCTATACTCAGGCAATATTCCATATCCTATATGACCTGCTCCTTTTCTTAAGAAATCATTCAAATAATGTCTTATTTTAAATAATCCTACTATCTTATTATCATCCCACAAAAAGAAATAAGTATCTGGAACATATCCATCAGGTAAATCTAAACCTTCAGAATTTTTTAACAATTTAGGAATTACTTCATTTACAAATTCTTCTTTTGTAACATTATGATATTTATTTTCAAATCCATTTTCTTGTGCCGGAATGGACTTTATTGCCTTATATTCTTCCTCAACATCCTCTAAATTTATCTTCTTTAAATAAAGCATACTATCATCTCCTATAAATATTATACCATTAATTATAGAAAAAAGGATGTCCACATTTAAAATGTTGTCCACATCCTTATTTTACTTAGGTTTTCTCCACATTACGTGGACAAGTTATAAAACTCGAACCAACTCACTAATTTTCAAATTTTAAGTTTTCCCTTATTTTATCTTACTTTCCACAGCATTGTTTATATTTTTTACCCGAACCACATGGACACGGTTCATTTCTTCCTATTTCTGGTCCTTCATTCTTTACTGTTGTTACTGTCGTTTTTGTTGGTACGACTTTGTTTCTATTTAAGGTATTTATTGCTCCTTGTAATTTTTCTCCTGATATTTTTGTTACTTCTTTTCTTTCTACTCTTTGTTCTCCTACTATATGAAGTAAGATTTTTACAACATCATATTTAATGTCATAAATCATTTGGTCAAACATATCAAACCCTTCTAGTCTATATTGAACTATTGGGTCTTTTTGTCCATAAGCTCTTAAACCAATACCTGTTTTTAGTTCCTCCATGCTGTCTATATGATCCATCCATTTCTGGTCTACAACTTTTAGCATTACAACTCTTTCTAATTCTCTTAAGTTTTCTGAACCTATTTCTATTTCTTTTTGCTTGTATAATTCTAATGCTTTACTAGTCAACTCTTCTGTTATATCTTCTATACTTCCGTTTTCTTCTAAAGAAGATAAATTATCTATTCCAAGTACTGATTTTGTTTCGGCAAGTAATCCTTCTTTATTGATATTTTCCATATTTTCTCCATTTGAAGTATGGTTTGAAATAATACTTTGAGCTATTGTTTCTATCATTTTTAGAATTTTTGGATTTAAGTTTTCTCCATCTAGAACTTCGCGTCTTTCTTTGTATATTATTTCTCTTTGTGTATTCATTACATCATCATATTGTAAAACACGTTTTCTAATACTAAAGTTTTGACCTTCGATTCTTCTTTGTGCATTTTCAACTGCTTTTGATAAAAATCCCATTTCTATTGGCATATCTTCATCTGCTTTTAATGTGTTATATACATTAGTTATCATATCTCCGCCAAATATTTTCATTAAGTCGTCATCTAAGGCAATATAAAATCTCGATTCACCAATATCTCCTTGACGTCCACTACGACCACGAAGCTGATTATCAATTCTTCTTGATTCATGTCTTTCAGTTCCTAATATTTTTAATCCCCCAGCAGCAATTACTTTTTCTTTTTCTTCTTGAATTTGTTCTTGAAATTTCTTTTCTAATTCTGAAAATACATTTCTTGCATTTAATACATCTTGGTTATCTGTTTCATTATGTGCAGTAGATTGCTCTATTAATTCTTCTGAATATCCTTGTTTTCTCATTTCTTGTTTTGCCATAAATTCTGTATTTCCACCAAGTATTATATCTGTACCACGACCAGCCATATTTGTTGCAATTGTTACTGCTCCATATTTACCTGCTTGTGCAATTATTGCCGCTTCTTTTTCATGATATTTTGCATTTAATATCTCGTGTTTTATTCCTTCTTTTTTCAAAATATCACTTAATTTTTCAGAATTTTCTATAGATACTGTACCTACTAAAACAGGCTGACCTTTTTCATTGCTTTGCTTTATGTCTTTTACTACTGCTCTGAATTTTGCTGCTTGATTTTTATATATAATATCATTATTATCTTTTCTTATCATCGGCTTATTTGTTGGAATTGAAACTATATCTAAGTTATATATTTCTTCAAATTCAGCTTCTTCTGTCATTGCAGTACCAGTCATTCCGGCTAATTTATTATACATTCTAAAATAATTTTGGAATGTAATTGTTGCTAAAGTTTTTGATTCATTTGCAATTTTCACATTTTCTTTTGCTTCAATTGCTTGATGTAAGCCATTGTTATACCTTCTTCCATACATAATTCTTCCTGTAAATTCATCTACAATTAAAACTTCTCCATCTTTTACAATATAATCAATTTCGTTTTTCATTATACCATGTGCTCTTAATGCTTGGTTAATATGATGAACTATTTCAGAATTATTAATATCATTTAAATTTTCTAATTTAAAATATTCTTCAGCCTTTTCTATTCCTTTAGCTGTAAGTGATGCCGATTTTGCTTTTAAATCAACTATGTAATCATACTTTTCGTTGTCCTCTGCTTGAATCTGATTTTTTACATCTTCTTCTACTAAAATTTTTGATTTTAATCTTTTTACAAAATCATTTGCCTGTTTATATAAATCGGAAGATTCATTTGCTGTACCAGATATAATAAGTGGTGTACGAGCTTCATCTATTAAGATACTATCTATCTCATCTACAATCGCATAATTTAATGGTCTTTGTACTAATTGATTTTTATATATAACCATATTATCTCTTAGATAATCAAATCCATATTCATTATTTGTACCATAAGTAATATCTGCATTATATGCTTCCCTCTTTTTGCTTGGATCCATTCCTGAAATAACAAGACCTACAGTTAAGCCTAAAAATTTATAGATTTTTCCCATCCATTCGCTATCTCTTTTTGCCAAATAATCATTAACAGTAACTACATGAACACCTTTCCCTGATAATGCATTTAAATAAACTGGAAGTGTTGCAACTAAAGTTTTTCCTTCACCTGTTTTCATTTCTGCAATTCTGCCTTGGTGTAATATAATTCCTCCTATTAACTGAACATCGAAGTGTCTCATATTTAAAACTCTTTTAGAAGCTTCTCTAACTACTGCGAAAGCTTCTGGAAGTATATCATCTAATGTTTCTCCCTTTTCTAATCTTGATTTAAATTCATTTGTTTTTGCTTGCAACTCTGTATCTGACAACTTAGAAATTTCTTCTTCTAAACTGTTTATCTTTTCTACTATTGGCATTACTCTTTTTACTTCTCTTTCGCTATAAGTTCCAAATACTTTACTAAATATATTCATATTGATTTGTCTCTTCCTTTCAAATTTTATTTTTTCTTTGTAATTTGTAATATATCAAATATATCATAAATTATCATATATTACAATAAAAATACATATATTTTAAAAAGGAGTATTTATATGTTTGTTTTTAATATTAAATTAAATTTAAAGAAATTTGTTAAAATTCTTTTTGTCATAATGGCAATAATCGTTTCTGTTTTATTTTTGTTTTCCATATATAAAATTATAAGAAATAGCTTTAAAGTAAAAGACGATATGACTCAAAATGGCATAATTTATATAGAACCAGAAAATTATACAAATATGTTAAAAGCAGTTTATGAAAATCTTGATAGCTATGTGGGAAAAGAAGTTTCTTGTTCTGGATATGTTTATAGATGTATAGATTTTAGTGAAAATCAATTTGTTATAGCAAGAGATATGTCAATTTCTTCTACTTCTAACACACTTATAGTTGGTTTTTTATGCGAGTCCAAGGAAATACAAAAATACGAAGAAAACTCATGGGTTGAAATTGTAGGAAAAATTGAAAAAGGTAATTATCATGGAGAAATTCCAATTTTAAAAATTAAAAAGATTAAAAAAATAGAAAGGCCTAAAGAAGATTTAGTTCCACCACCAGATAATACTTATATTCCTACTTCAAGCTCTATCGCTTTATTTTAATATACTTTTTATGATTCCATCATCAATCATGTTTTCAAAAATATTTTTAAGAACAATAAATATAATTGGTCCTACCAAAAGCCCAATTATTCCTATAAACTTAAAGCCGGTATACATTGATATTAAAGTAAATATTGGATGTATACCTATTTTATTGCTTACGATTTTAGGTTCTAGCAATTGTCTTGCAATTAATATAATTACATACAATATAATTAGTGCTATTCCTAATTTTATATCTCCATTCAAGCCCGAAATCACTGCCCAAGGAACGATTACTGTCCCAGAACCTAAAATAGGAAGTGCATCAACAAATCCTATGCCCAATGCTGCAAGAAGCGGAAACTCTATTGGCATGCCTATTACTTTTAAGAAATATAATCCGAATAAGAACAATTACAAATGATATTAAAATTAATATTGCTTCTGCTTTTAAATAGTTGCTTAAAGAAGATATTATTTTTTTTATTTTATTTCCCATCTTTTTTACCCAAGTTTTAGGCAAGTGATGTTCTAGTTGGTCTAACATATAGAATTTATCTGTACATATAAAATATGTGGAAAGTATCGTTATAGCTATATTTATTGCAACTACTGGTATTTTAGAAAACATTTGAATTACATTACTAAAAAATGTAGAAATATATTTTGATGCCACTTGTAAAATATTTTCTGAAGAATTTTCAATTATTCCTATAATTGGATTTGGAATGTTTATGTTTTTTTGCTCAAGATAATTTATAAATTCAGCAATTTTACCATATATTAAACTAATATAGTAATTTAGTCCTTGTAATAAACCGCGAACTTTCAGAAATAATAGTTATAATACCTATTACAATTAATATTATAAGAATTGTAAAAGCTATAAGTAAAACCCATATAGCACTTGTTTTTCTATTCATACCTGTTTTCTTTGTTACATATTTTATAAGTGGATCCATTAATTGAGATATCAAAAAACCAATTAAAAAAGGTATGTAAAAAATAGCTAATTTAAAGCTAAAATAAATGAGTACTAATGAAAACAATAATACAGCTATTCTTTTAATTACTCTTGTCCAATAATTCATATCAATTACCATAAAAGCTCCTTTTTAAAATGTATAGAAATTTTCTATACATTTTTATTATTTGAATCCTTAGAAAAAATATTCAAATATTTAGAAATTATAAGGCATTCCGCCCATTGGTGGTCTTCCACCTTGCCAAGGTCTTGGTGGTCTCATCCCAGGTCTACGATTTCTCATTAATAGTTCTCTTATTAAAAGTATTTTTATTAAATCTCTTAATAAAAAGTTTGTCTGTCTTGTTTCTTTTCTTATTTCTGGTTTTGCATTAGGATTTCTGACATCTCCATTTTTTAAAGTAGGTAATTTTTCTTCCTCTTGATCTTCTGGTTCAAAATTTCTATAAATTTCATCTACCATACTTTCTAGCATTTCTTTTGATATTGGACTGTTTCCACATTGATTACATATTTTGCAAATCATAGGATAAATCATCCTATATGTTTCAGGATAATAGTCATTTAAATATTCTGTGTTCATGTAACTGGTATCATATGTAGGCATATCATAATAATTATTAGGAACATTATTATACATATTTGCATAGATATCGTTTGGCATATGATTATACCCTAATACACTTCTCATATAATCTTCATAACTTTGATAATCCATTAAAAATCCTCCTTCGCAATATTATATGCAAAACGCATAATAAAATTACCAAAGGAGGGACGTTTTTATTGTATTATTAATTTTTTATATATAAATTATTTACTTCTTTTTTAAATGTTTTACCTCTTTCTTCAAAGTTTTTAAACATGTCAAAACTTGTACTTGCTGGTGAAAATAATACTACTTCACCTTTCTTAGCTATTTCATAAGCTTTTTGAACAGCCTCTGCAACACTTTTTACTCTATAAATTGGTAAAGTTTTATTTTCTGCTTTAAGCTCTTCATTTACAACTCCATTTATTTTTTCTGCTGTTTCTCCCATTAGTATAAGTTTAGAAACATTGTCTACTATTGGTTTTGCAATTGGTTCATAATCTAAATTTTTATCTCTTCCACCTGCTAACAATACTATTTTTTCATCATAAGAATTTAAGCCTGCAATAGTTCTATTAGGACTAGACGCAATAGAATCATTATACCATTTTATACCATTAATTTCTCTTACAAATTCTAGTCTATGCTCTACTCCAGTAAATTTTGAAATTACTTTTGCTTGAAGTTCAGCGTCTACAAGGTCTTCTGTTGCAGCAATTGCAGCACATATATTTTCCCTGTTATGCAAGCCCCTTATTAATATATCTTTGTTATTTAAGACATGTCTTCTTAATCCATCTTCACAAATTTTAACAATATTGTCATCATAAATCACACCATTATCTAACTTTTCTTTTCTACTAAAATATCTTACCTTTCCCATTGCTTGTTTTACTTCATTTCTTGTAATATCATTATCATAGTTTAAAACTAATAAGTCATTTTCTTTTTGATATTTAAATATATTTTCTTTTGCTTCTATATATTCTTGATATGATTTATGTATATCTAAATGATTTGGAGTTATATTTGTTATAACTGCTATATCTGGGCTTTGTTTCATTGTCATTAACTGAAAACTACTTAATTCTAATACAATTATATCATTGGGCTGCATTTCATCAATTTTTGTAAAAAGAGGATTTCCTAAATTTCCACCTAGATAGCAATTATATTTTTCTTTTAAAATATTATAAATAAGTGTAGTAGTTGTTGTTTTTCCATCACTTCCTGTAACTGCTACTATTTTACATGGTGCAAGTTTAAATAATAGTTCTATTTCAGAAGTTAGCTGTGCACCATTTTTTATTTCTTCTTTTATTTCTGGTAAATCTGGCCTACAAGATGGCGACCTGATTATAATATCAAATCCATGAAGTTTATTTAAATAATTTGCTCCAATAGAATATTTAATATTTAATTCTCTTATTGTTTCGAAAATATCACTATCTATTTTTTCTTCTTCTCTTTTGTCAAACACTGTTATATTACATTTTAAATCATATAAGTATTTTAGAAGTGGTTTATTGCTTACTCCCATACCTATTATAGCAACATTTTTGCCATTCATTTTTTCTTTAAAATTTTCTAATTTTTCGTTTCTCATTAAAGATACCTCCTGCTATTTTATACTATTTCATTTTATCTAATATATCTACTAATATATGTTTTGCAATAAATTTCTTTTTTGCTTCTCTTGTTCTTCCTTTTGCTTCTATTTGCTTCTCTATAATTATATTATCATCTTTTAGAAAAAAAGCATAATATACAATATTTGAGCTATTATTTGAAAGCTCTCCTGTTATTCCTACTCCAATATCTGATTTTGCAAATTTAGATACAGCTTTTGCCATTTCATTTGCAGTTTCGCTACTGTATACAGAATATTTATCTATTATTTCTTTAGGTACATTAAATTTGATTTTATATTCATTTGAATATGTTACTAATCCTACTTTTAAAACCTTAGAGCTACCTTCAATATTAGTAATTAAATTAGATAAATATCCCCCTGTACAAGATTCCATAAATGATATCGTTTTTTTTTCTTTTGTTAGATTTTTTACAATTTTTTCACATAATTTTTTCATGTTTTCTATTATATACCAAAAATATGATTTTAACAATAATTTAAGAATAATAAAAATATATTTGTAAATAATATCTATAACAAACTTTTAGTAGCTTAATTATTATGAAATGGAGGTATTTATAGATGGCAAAAAGTGAAAAGAAAAAAAATAGTAATTGTAATAAAAATAATAAAAATGACAAAAATAACAATAATCAAAATGAAAGAATTGACAACAGCAATAGTTGTAAATAGTACTACAAAAAAGGATTCTTATTCTTATAAGAATCCTTTTTTGTAATTTATTATTTCAACTTTTCTTTTAGGAACCTGCCTGTCCATGATTTTTCATTTTTCACAATTTGTTCTGGAGTTCCAACTGCAATAATTTCTCCACCTTTGTCTCCACCTTCTGGGCCTAAGTCTATTATATAATCTGCGGTTTTAATTAAATCTAAATTATGCTCTATTACTACTACACTGTTTCCTGAATCTACTAATTTTTGTAATATACTAATTAATCTATCAACATCTGCTATATGAAGCCCCGTTGTAGGCTCATCTAAAATATATAATGTTTTTCCTGTTGATTTTTTTGAAAGTTCTGTTGCTAGTTTTATTCTTTGTGCCTCTCCTCCAGAAAGTGTAGTTGCAGACTGTCCTAATTTTATATAACCTAGTCCAACTTCTGATAAAGTTTTTATTTTTTGCTTAATTTTTGGAATTTTATCAAAAAATTCTAATGCTTCATCAACTGTCATATCTAATACATCTGCTATACTCTTGCCTTTATATTTTACCTCTAAAGTTTCTTTATTGTATCTTTTACCTTTACATACCTCGCATGGAACATAAATATCAGATAAGAAATGCATCTCAATTTTTAGGCTTCCATCTCCTTGACAAGTTTCACACCTTCCTCCTGATACATTAAAACTGAATCTTCCTTTTTGATATCCTCTTAATTTTGCTTCATTTGTTTCTGCAAAAATATCTCTTATTGCATCAAATACACCTGTATATGTTGCAGGATTCGACCTTGGAGTTCTTCCTATTGGAGATTGATCTATATTAATAATTTTATCTATATTTTCTATTCCAATTATTTTGTTGCATTTACCAGGTTTTACATTTGAGCCATAAATATTTTTTGTTAAGTTTTTGTATAATATTTCGTTAATTAAAGTGCTTTTTCCTGAACCTGATACACCCGTTACACATGTAAAAACTCCTAATGGAATTTTTACATCTATTTTTTTTAAGTTATGTTCCTCTGCGCTTTTTATTTCAATAGATTTGCCATTTGATTTCCTTCTTGTTTTTGGTACTTGTATTTGTTTTCTACCACTTAAATAATTTCCTGTAATTGAATTTAGATTATTCTTTATTTCTTGAGCAGTACCTTGTGCTATAACATAACCGCCATTTACTCCTGCTCCTGGTCCTATATCTATAATTTGGTCCGCAGCATACATAGTATCTTCATCATGTTCTACAACTATCAATGAGTTTCCTAAATCTCTTAGATTTTTCAATGTATCTAATAATTTTTGATTATCTCTTTGATGCAAACCTATACTTGGTTCATCTAGTATATATAATACTCCTGTTAGTCCAGCTCCAATTTGAGTAGCAAGCCTTATTCTTTGGCTTTCTCCACCAGATAAAGTTCCACTGCTTCTTGAGAGTGTTAAATATTCTAATCCTACATCTATTAAAAATTGTAATCTTTTATTTAATTCTTTTATTATTTGTTCAGCAATAAGAGCTTCTGTTCTATTTAATTTAAGTGAATTTATAAAGTCTTTAATTTTAATTATTGACATATCTGTCAGCTCTTTTATATTCTTGTCTCCTATTGTTACTGCTAAACTTTCTTTTTTTAGTCTTGCTCCATTACAAGTTGAACAATGGTGTTCTGCCATATATAATTCATAGAATTTTCTCATTCCATCTGATTTTGTTTCTCTATATCTTCTTTCTAGGGTTGGAATAACTCCTTCAAATGGTGCTGAAAAAGTCCTTGTTCCACTTGGCGACTCAAACTTAAAATCAATTACATCTGTACCTGTTCCATATAGGATTTTATTCATAAAATCTTTTGGCAATTTTTTTATTGGTTTAGAGATGTCTACTCCATAATGTTTACCAATGCTTTCAAAATACATTTTGGCCATTGTCTCGCCCTTTTTCATTGTGCTTGCACCAAATGCTTTAATTCCATCATATAATGTTTTGTTTTTGTCTGGAATAATTAAATCTTCATCCATACTCATAAGATATCCAAGTCCTAAACAATCTGGACATGCTCCGAAAGGATTGTTAAAGGAAAACATTCTTGGTGTTAATTCTTCAAAATTGATATTGCAATCTGGGCATGCATAATTTTGGCTAAAAAGTATTTCTTCTTCTGGAGTTGCAATTGTTACTAAATTATTTGCATATTTTAAAGCTGTTTCGACAGATTCTGCTAGTCTACTTCTTATATCTTTTTTTATTACTAATCTATCTACTATTAAATCTATATTATGTTTTTTCTTTCTATCTATATCAATATCGTCTGTAAGCTCATATATTATACCATCTATTCTTACTCTTACAAAGCCTTCTTTAGCAAAACCTTCTATTAGTTTTGTATATTCACCTTTTCTTCCTCTTACAACAGGTGCTAAAATTTGTATTTTAGTCCCTTCAGTAAACCCCATTACATTATCTACAATTTGGTCTATTGTTTGCTTTTCTATCTTTTTTCCACAATTTGGGCAATGTGGAACCCCGATTCTTGCATATAATAAACGTAAATAATCATAAATTTCTGTTACAGTACCCACTGTTGAGCGGGGATTTTTTGATGTGGTTTTTTGATCAATAGAAATTGCAGGTGATAAACCTTCTATAGATTCTACATCTGGTTTTTCCATTAACCCTAAAAATTGACGAGCATAAGAAGAAAGACTTTCCACATATCGTCTTTGTCCTTCTGCATATAATGTGTCAAAAGCAAGTGATGATTTTCCGAGAACCTGAAAGTCCGGTTATTACTACCAACTTATTTCTTGGTATTGTTAAATTTATATTTTTTAGATTATGTTCTTTTGCACCCTTTATTACAATATTTTCCTTCATAAATGCCCCCTACTTAATAAAACAACTAAATTATATTATACCATATATAATATAATTTTAAAAGCCAAGAAGTGAAATTATATCAATTCTTAGCTTTTAAGTAGACTTTTATAGTTTATTTTATTCCTTTATATAATCTGTTATAATCCTTCTAATTCTTTTATTTTATCTCTTAATTCTGCTGCTTTTTCGAACTCCATTTCACTTGCACATTTTAGCATTTCATCTGTTAATTTTGCAATTACATTTTCTATTGAGTCTTCTTTATCTATGTTATACTTAGAAGCTATATTTTCTACAGCAGTTGCTTTAATTAAATCTCTTACAGATTTGATTATTGTTTTTGGCATTATATTATGTTTTTCGTTATATTCTTTTTGAATTTTTCTTCTTCTGTTTGTCTCTGTAATTGCTTTTTCCATACTATCTGTAAGTTCATCTGCATACATTATAACTCGTCCTTCAGAGTTTCTTGCTGCACGCCCTATTGTTTGTATCAGTGACCTTTCTGAACGTAAGAAACCTTCTTTATCACTATCTAATATTGCAACAAGTGATACTTCCGGAATATCTAATCCTTCTCTTAATAGGTTTATTCCTACTAGCACATCAAACTCTCCTAATCTTAGATTTCTAATAATCTCCATTCTTTCTAAGGCTTTTGTATCTGAATGCATATAATTTACTTTTATATCCAGTGTCTTTAAGTATGCAGTTAAATCCTCTGCCTGTTTTTTTGTAAGAGTTGTAACAAGTACTCTTTCCTTTTTTTCTACAGTTCTATGAATTTCTGCAATCAAATCATCTATTTGATTTTGTGCAGGTTTTACTATTATTTCTGGGTCAACTAATCCTGTTGGTCTTATAATTTGCTCTACAATATTCCCCTTAGATTTTTCTTTTTCATATTCTGCAGGTGTTGCACTTACAAATATACATTGATTTATTTTATTCTCAAACTCACTAAAGGTAAGAGGCCTGTTGTCATATGCAGAAGGCAATCTAAAGCCATATTTAACTAGTGAATCTTTTCTTGCTCTATCTCCATTGTACATTGCTCTAACTTGTGGAATTGTAGCATGGGATTCATCTATCATTAGCAAGAAATCTTTAGGGAAATAGTCAAATAATGTATATGGTGGAGAACCTGCTTTTCTTCCACTAATATGTCTTGAATAATTTTCTATACCTTGGCAAAATCCAGTTTCTCTAAGCATCTCCAAATCGAAATTTGTTCTTTCTTCTATTCTTTGTGCTTCAATTAATTTGTTATTTTCTTTAAAGTATTTTATCCTATCTTCTAATTCATCTTCTATAGTTTTTAAAGCCTTAGTTAATTTTCCTTCAGAGGCTACATAATGTGAATTTGGTCCAATTAAGATATGTCCTCTTGTTCCAATTGGTTTTCCTGTTAATGGGTTTATTTCAGAAATCTTTTCTATTTCATCTCCCCAAAACTCTAATCTTACAGAAGTTTCTCCCGTATTTGAAGGATATACTTCTAAAATATCTCCTTTTGCTCTAAATGTTCCTCTTTGAAAATCTATTTCATTTCTTGTGTATTGCATACTTACAAGTTTTTTCATTATCTCATCTCTTGTTTTATTCATTCCAGGTCTTAATGAAAGCATTAATTCTTTATAGTCTTCTGGGTCTCCGAAGTCCATATATACAAGATACAGAAGCTACTATTATCACATCTTTTTTCTCAAATAATGATAATGTTGCAGAATGTCTTAATTTATCTATCTCATCATTAATAGATGCATCTTTTTCAATATATGTATCTGATTGAGGTATGTAGCTTTCTGGTTGATAATAATCATAATAAGATACAAAATACTCCACTGAATTCTCTGGGAAAAATTCTTTAAATTCGGAATATAGTTGTCCTGCTAAGGTTTTGTTATGGGCTAAAATAAGTGTTGGCTTTTGCACTTTTTGAATTATGTTTGCCATTGTAAATGTTTTTCCAGACCCTGTTACGCCTAATAGAGTTTGAAATTTTTTACCTTTTTTTATTCCGTTACTTAAATATTCAATTGCCTCTGGCTGGTCACCAGTAGGCTTATACTCTGAATGTAATTTAAACATTTTATGCTCCTTATATAATTATTCATCCTTCACTCTTCATTAAACTTCTATTAACTGATATTTATTCTATCATTTTCCCCTTAAAAAGACAAGTCTTCTAAAAACTAAAAGCAAAGAGCTAATCTCTTTGCTTTGTTTTTTATTGTATAGGAAAAATCAACTATTATCTTGACCCACTATAAGATTTTTCCGTATACAACAAGGTTAGGCTACCTTAGTCTGCCCGAGCGAATGCGAGTGGCATGTATTTCGCACTTTCTTCAAAGGCAGTCTAAGCGAAATGCCTTTCTTATTGTATAGGAAAAATCAACTATTATCTTGACCCACTATAAGATTTTTCCCTATTTTCCCCATTAATAGTTTGTATATAATTCATCATATAAATCTTTGAATTTTTCAGATTTAAATTTTAATCCAGCATTTTTTCTTAATTCAATTAATTTATCAGATTGTGAAGCTACGTCTTCTAATGTAGAATAAAGATTTACAACAATATCATTTCTTGCATCTTCTACAGATAATTCTTTTGAACTTGTTCTATAAATTATATGGGCTCCATAAGTTGTTACAACTGGTTCTTGTGAATAAGTATTATCTTCCATTGCTTTTAATGCATCCATAAAGCTTTCTTCTATTGAATCTGCAAATGTAAGTCCTCCTAAATCTTCTACAATAATTGTATCTGGATAATTTGTTTTATATTCTTCAGCAACTTCATCGAAATTTGCTCCATCGTTTAATTTTGTAATAATTTCTTTTGCCATTGCTGTTGCTTGGTCTTCTGTCATATCATCTGATGTTTGTACCAATATGTGTTTTGTTTGAATTTCTCCAAAATTATGTTCATCATAATATTCTTGAATTGCATCTTGACCAAGTACGTCTGCTAAATAATCAATGTAGTATAAATTTCTTCTATATTCTAATTTTAAATAGTTTTTAAAGTCTTCTTCTGATTCAAATCCACATTCTTCTAAAAAGTCTTCTTTTGTTCCGCCATAATATCCTATATATGATTCAATATATTTATTTGCTTCTTCTTCGATTTCTTCTGTCATTTTGTCATCTTCTTTGTATTTTTTTGTTAAAATTACGTCATCTACATCTTCTAATATCATGTTTAAAACATCTTTTGAATAATATTTTTGCAATTTGTCATAAATTTGATTTTCTGTAATTGATTTACCATCTACTCTTGCTATAGTTGTACTTGGCTTTATTATATACATTATAAATAATCCTATTAATATCCCAACAACTAAAGTTATAACTGGTACTACAATTTCCTTTTTACATTTTTTCTTTATCCCTTTTGTATTCTCTCTGTTTTTTTCTACTTTTTTCTTATCCTCCATATTTTTCATCCTTTCTAATATTTATTTTTTTATTTTATAAGTAAATACTTAAATGAACCTTAAATTATACCGGAAATTCTATTAATTTATGAGTTTTTAAACTGCTTTTTACATCCAAAATTCTTTGATTTGATGAACCTTTAAATTTTAAATTAGGATCTTTTTTAGATTCTATAAATTCTCCATCAACTAGTACATCAATTTCTTTTAAACATTCGTTTGTAGCTTCATCATTTCTTGCAAGTAATTCATCAAATGTATATCCAGAATAACACCATACATTAAAGTTTGGTCTTACCTTTTTTACTTCTTTTATGAAGTTTGAGACCTCTTTTATATTTTCCATGCAAAGAGGTTCCCCTCCACTTATAGTTATTCCTCTTAAAATTGAATTTTCCTTTATTTTTTCAATAATTTTTTTTGAATCAAATTCTTCTCCATAGCTAAAACTTTGAGCTTCTTTATTTTGACATCCAGGGCAATGATGTGGGCAACCACTAACAAAAAGTACTGCTCGCCAACCTAGTCCATTTGATATACTTTCATCATAAAAACCTGCCATTCTCATATGCTATTTCCTCCAATTTTAATTAATTATGAGTTACTCTGTCGTGTAATTCTGCTAATTTTCCTTTATTCCATCTTGATGTCGTTCCTACTAAATATCCTGTTATTCTTTGTATTGTATCTATGTTTTCACTCTTACATACTGGGCATACTTTTAAATCTGCATCTGCATTTTCGAATCCACAATCTAAACATCTAGAACGAGTATGGTTTATTGAACCATATCCCATATCATATTTATCCATTAAATCAACAACAGCTTCTACTGTTTCGGGATTATGAGTGGCGTTTCCGTCTAATTCAATATAAAAAATATGGCCACCTGCTGTCAATTTATGATATGGTGCTTCAATTTTTGCTTTATGCTCTGCTGTACATTTATACCAAACTGGAACATGATTACTATTTGTGTAATAATCTCTATCTGTAACACCTAAAATCGTTCCATATTCTTTTTTATCCATTTTTGTAAATCTTCCCGCTAATCCTTCTGCTGGTGTTGCAAGACAAGAATAGTTTAAGTCATATCTGTCGCTATATTTGTCACAAGCTTCTTTCATTTGAGTAATAATTTCTATTCCTAATTTTTGAGCTTCTTCAGATTCGCCATGATGTTTACCTGTTAATACAGTTAAGCATTCTGCTAATCCTATAAATCCAATTCCTAATGTACCATGTTTTAATACTTCTTCAACTTTTGAATCTGGACCTAATTTTTCACTATCTTGCCATAGACCAGACATTAATAATGGAAATTGTTTTGCTACTGCTGTACATTGAAATCTATATCTATCATATAGCTGTCTTGCTACTATATCTGTATATTTCTCTAATTTATTCAAGAATATTTTCTTTACTTCTTTATTATATTTAGGTGTCATTGAAGCTTCGCTTCCTCTTCCTAATTCAAATGATATTCCTAAATTCGATTGTGCTTCTTTTGCTGATTCTATTGCTAATTTTACTAAGTTAATTGTTGTAAATGATAAATTTCCTCTTCCTATTGAAGTATCTTCTCCATGTCTGTTTGCAAAAACTCTAGTTCTGCAACCCATTGTTGCAACTTCGTAGTAATATCTATTTGGATCATCTGCTCTCCACTTTGGATGTTGGTTAAAGCTAGCATCAAGATTTAAGAAATTAGGGAAAAATCTTCTTGCAGAAACTTTACAAGCCAATTTATATAAATCATAATTTTTATCTTCTGGTAAATAGTTTACTCCTCTTTTTTTCTTCCAAATTTGTATTGGGAATATTGGTGTTTCACCATTTCCTACTCCTCTTTCTGTAGAAGTTAACATTTCTCTAATAATACATCTACCTTCTGCAGAAGTATCCGTGCCATAGTTTATTGAACTAAATACAACTTGGTTTCCACCTCTTGAGTGTATTGTATTCATGTTATGAATAAAAGCTTCCATTGATTGATGAACTCGATCTACAGTATTATTTATTGCTATTTGTAAATATCTTTTATCTCCTTTTAAATCCTTTGTTTCTTTTTTTACATAGTCTTCGATTTTTGCATCATATAATTTTGATAAATCTTCTAAAACAATTTCTTCAAGTTTTTTTATTTCTTCTTTATATGTAAGTCTTACATAAGGTGCTAAGTAAAAATCAAATGCTGGAATTGCTTGTCCACCATGCATTTCATTTTGTACAGTTTCAAGCGAGATACATCCAATAATACTTGCTGTTTCAATTCTTTTTGCTGGTCTCGAGCTTCCATGTCCTGCTCTAAAGCCATTTTTTAATATTTTATCTAATGGATGTTGAATACAAGTTAAGCTTTTGGTTGGATAATAATCTTTATCATGAATATGAATATATCCTTCTTTTACAGCTTCTCTTGCTTCTGGTGACAATAAAAAATCATCAACAAAAGGCTTTGTGGTTTCACTAGCAAACTTCATCATCATTCCTGCAGGAGTATCTGCATTCATATTTGCATTTTCTCTAGTAATATCATTTGATTTGGTTTCTATAATCTCTAAGAACATATCTTTAGATTTTGATTTTCTAGCAATATCTCTATTGTATCTATATGTAATATATTCTTGTGCTACTTCCTTTCTTGATGAACCCATTAATTTTTTCTCTACTAAATCTTGTATTTCATAAACTGATACTTGGACCTTATCTTTTAATTGATTCTTAATGCTATCTGTTATTTTAGTTGCTAAATCTATATCTACACCAGCTGATGTATGTGACATAGCAAGCGTAATTGCTTTAATAATCCTTCCTTCATCAAATTCTGAAATTCTTCCATCTCTTTTAATAACTTGCATTATAAATTCCTCCTATTTTTTGTATTTTAATAAAAATAATATTTTTCTTTCGTAATATGCTTTGTGCAAGGGTTTTAATGATTTTGAGTGTTTTTTAAAAAATGTCTTTTAAAAATATCATATCTCATCGATGTTTTTCTCGTATTGTAAATTTCGTATTTTATTACAGCTACAAGGAATTTAACATTTTTGGTATTTTATTTTTCTTCTATTTTTTTAGTTCTTTTCAAAATTTGAATTTATTTTACATTAACATTTTTTAGTTGTCAATACAAAAGTCGATTTTGTAATATTACTTTTTTGTCATATAATTGTAATATCTTTGTAATAAAAAAGAAGGTCTTTTTAACCTTCTTTTTATCAATTCTATCATTATTTTTTTCTTCTTAAAATCCAGCCTCTATCTGCTTTAAATGGAATATTCATTTTTACTTGTTGACCTTCTTTCCCTGGATTCACAAATTCAATTTCTTCGTTTGTATCTGAATCATACATCTTGTCTATTATAAATGTTCTAGGTTCTAGTACATGTGGCTCTATTAATTCTAAAGTATCTCCGATTTGTAATCTGTTTTTTATTTCTATTATAGATTTTTCTTTGTTATATTCTATAATTTTACCACCGAATTCATAATCTGGATTATATTGTTTTCCTTCATACTCTTGAAAATCTTTGTTATTTTTATCATTAAAATAAAATGTAGTTAAACCTCTTGTCTTCGTCTTTTCAAGCTCTTTTAAATATTTTGAGTAATCAAATTTGTCTGGATTTTGTATGCATTCATCTATTGCAACTCTATATGTATTTATTATTGTTGATAAATAATATTCTGTTTTAAGTCTTCCTTCTATTTTTAAGCAATCTACACCCATATCAATAATTTCTGGAAGTTCTTTAATTAAACACATATCTTTTGAAGATAATATATATGTTCCGTGTTCATCTTGTTCTATTGGCATCATATTTCCTGGATTATTCTTTTCTTCTAAATATAGATTATATGCCCATCTACAGCTTTGTGCACAGTCTCCTAAATTAGCACTCCTACTTGCTAAAAAATCACTTAAATGACATCTGCCAGAATATCCGTAACAAATAGCACCATGCACAAATATTTCAATTTCTAAATCTTTAGGTTTGTTTTTTATAATATCCGCAATTTCTAACTTGTTAAGTTCTCTTGCCAGTATTACTCTTTTTGCTCCATTATTATGCCAAAATTTACAAGTATGATAACTTACAGTATTTGCTTGTGTACTTATATGTATATCTAAATTAGGTGCTACTTCTTTTACAGTTTCTAAAACTCCTCCATCTGATATTATTACCCCATCTGCTTTAATTTCTTCAAGGATTTTAGCTTGTTTTTTTATATCTTCATACATACTATCTCTTGCATAAATATTTAATGCCACATATACTTTTTTGTTTATTGAATGTGCATATTTAATTATTTTTGCAAGCTCATCATCATCCATTTCTACTCTTGATCTTAAAGACAAGTGAGATGTTCCTGAATATACTGCATCTGCTCCATATAGAAATGCTGTTTTTGCTTTTTCAAGTGACCCCGCAGGGGCTAAAAGTTCCGGTTTTTTCATTTATTTTCTCCTTTTTTATGTTTAGCAGTTTTATATATTATATATACTATTACATTTATTGTCAATATTGACTATTCTCCTATTATATGATATTATGTAACCAATTTAATATTATTTTAAATTGATGGAGGTAAAATTACATTATGGCAACGACTCTTTTTGAAGAGGCACTTTATACCCGAGATTCTATCCCTGAAGCACTATCTTATTATTCCTCTCTTTTGAGGGCAACAGGTAATCCCGAAGATGCAATTCATGCAAATAAAATCGATGAATATCGGAGCATAATCTTTCTCAAGAAACATTCTGCTATCAGAAAAATGTTTGATGGTTTTTTTAATGTTTTAGACAAAGAAATGCCTGATGTAAGATTTAGGATCGCTGGACGGCGCAAGTCTTTGATTAGTTTCGAAGAAAAGATATGTCAGGATTTGGCATTGAATAAATCTCTTGATATTATAAGAGATATGTTGGGCGTTAGAATAATTCTCTTCGATAACAATATCAATACTTGTTATCAGGTTCTGGAATTAATAATACGATATTGCTTTACCGCAGGATACACCATTTGCGAAAAAACAAAAGGTGATAATTCTCATCTCAAAGGAATTTCTCCTTTTCTTGCCCAGTATAGCTACGGTATTACCGACTATGTAAAAAACAGCAAGGATAATGGGTACCAGTCTTTGCATGTCGTTTTTAGGAATGCAAGTGGTGACTGTTTCGAAGTTCAGATAAGAACTTTTGACATGCATGTCATCGCCTCTTTTGGTTCTGCAAATCATGTAGACTATAAGGATTGTATTCGTGATCACATATCTGTTGATAGGACCATGATTCACATGCCTGGTTATTCAGCGCAGATTAATCCTAACACCGGAAACATAGACGTTATGGACCTCATAGGGGTCGAACGTTCTGTAGAGATTCTCCAAAGGAATAAGGCCTTCTAACAAAGAAAACCTCGCCTAAGCTTTTAGGCGAGGTTTTCTTTTAGAAATTGTTAGTCCATCTCCAACTTCTATTAATTTAGTTTCAAAATCATCGTTTTCTTTAAGTAATTTTAAAAATTCGCGAAGTCCCCTTACAGCAGTCCTTTGCTTATGTTTATTATAACCACTTAAAGTATATCCTTTATACAAAATATTATCCGCAAAAATTATACCATCATCATTTAAAAGTCTTATTGCTTCTTTTAAAAATACTGGATATTTTCCTTTAGCCGCATCAATAAAAACCATATCATATTTGTTTTGAAGCTTTTTTAATATTTCTACTGCATCTCCTTCTATAATGTTTATCTTATATTCTAAATTTAATGATTTAATATTTGCTTTTGCTTCTTTAATTCTATCTTCATCTCGTTCAATTGTGTCAATTGTTCCACCTTCTGCAAGATATTCTGAAAAGCATATTGCAGAATATCCAACAGCAGTACCAATTTCTAAGATTCTTTTTGGTTTATTTTCTTCAAGCACATTGCTAATTACTTCTAAAGTATCATCCATAATAATTGGAATATGTTCTTCTAATGCTTTTTCCTTAATTTTATCTTTCATTGTCATCATCAGCTTTTTGTACATTTTTCGGATTACTTTTTTGTTTAATTCCTTTATCTATCGCATGCTTAATTATATTAATTTTTTGTTCTTCTGTAAGACTTTCTGGAAATGCTTCTTCAAGTTTTAAAAGCTCATAAAATTCTTTTACAATTTCATTTCTTTTTTCAGTTAATTCTCTAATTCCTTTTCCCTTTACTAATTGTAACAGTTTTTTATTTAAAAGCATTCTCTTATCTGTATCTGCTTGATTTGGATTTTCGTATTTATATAAATTTACTATGTTGCTATATCGTACAAAATCTTTTGTTGGCTTTGAATTAAATTTTCTTTGTAGTGGTCTTCCTTCCATTTTTTCCTCCTTATTACAAATTTATTGTTTTTTTGCTCTTGCTACTAATCTTTCTCTTGTTTTACTATCTAATATTTTCTTTCTTAATCTTAAATTTTTTGGAGTTATTTCTACCAATTCATCATCTGCTATAAACTCAATAGCTTTTTCTAATGATAATTGTATTGGTGGAACTAATCTTAAAGCATCATCTGAGCCTGAAGCCCTAGTATTTGTTAAATGTTTCTCTTTGCATACATTTATTGATATATCTTCATTTCTTGCATTTATTCCAACAATCATTCCTTCGTAAACTTCTACACCTGGGCCAATAAATAAATCTCCTCTTTCTTGTGCATTATACAATCCATAAGTAATAGATGTTCCAGCTTCAAATGCAACAATTACTCCTCTTGTTCTTGCCATAATATCGCCCTTAAATGGTTCATAACCATCGAATACACTATTCATTGTACCAGTACCTTTTGTGTCTGTCAAAAACTCTGTTCTGTATCCAATAAGTCCCCTTGCAGGTATTTTGAATTCTATTTTTGTATGTCCAATTTCGGCTGGTTCCATATTAACCATTTCTGCTTTTCTTTTTCCTAGTTTTTCTATAACAGTCCCAATTGATTCATCTGGCACGTTTACTATTAATCTTTCAATCGGTTCAGATTTTACTCCATCTATTTCTTTTATAATAACTCTTGGTCTTGAAACAAGTAATTCAAACCCTTCTCTTCTCATAGTCTCTATTAATACTGATAAATGAAGTTCTCCTCTTCCTGATACTTCAAAGCTATCTGGGGTATCTGTTTCCTTTACTCTTAAACTAACATTTCTTTCTAATTCTTTAAATAATCTATCACGGATATGTCTTGATGTAACAAATTCACCTTCTTTACCAGCTAATGGTCCATTATTTACAGAAAATGTCATAGAAACTGTTGGTTCATCAATATCTACAAATGGTATTTTTTCTGGGTTATTTGTATCGCATATTGTATCTCCAATATTTACATCAGCAATTCCTGATAATTCTACTATATCTCCTGCTTCAGCTTCTTCTACTTCTATTTTCTTTAATCCTGAATAAGTAAATAGTTTTGCAACTTTTCCTTGAATATTTTTATCTGATTTGCAAATTGTAATTGGCATACCAGATTTTATTATTCCTCTTTCTATTCTTCCTACTGCAATTCTGCCTAGATATTCATCATATTCTATGTTAGATACAAGCATTTGTGCAGTTCCTTCTATAGAACATTTTGGTGGCTCAATAGAATTAATTATTGTTTCAAATATTGGTTTAATATCTACCGCTTCATCATTTAAATTTAACTTTGCTATTCCGTTTTTTGCAGAAGCATATATTACTGGGAAATCTAATTGTTCATCATTTGCACCAAGCTCAATAAATAAATCTAAAACTTCATCTAAAACTTTTTCTGGTCTTGCGCCTGGTCTATCAATTTTATTTATTACAACAATTGGTTTTAGATTTAAAGCTAAAGATTTTTTAAGAACTTCTCTTGTTTGTGGCATAGCTCCTTCAAAAGCATCTACTAAAAGTAAAACTCCATCTACCATTTTTAATACTCTTTCAACTTCGCCTCCAAAGTCAGCATGTCCCGGAGTATCTACTATATTAATCTTAATACCGTTATACATTACTGAAGTGTTTTTTGCTAAGATAGTTATTCCTCTTTCTTTTTCAATATCATTTGAATCCATAACTCTTTCTTCAACTTGTTCATTAGTCCTGAAAGTTCCACTTTGTCTTAGCAGGCTATCTACTAATGTTGTTTACATTTCTTATTTTCTTGTTATTCATCTTAAAACTTCCCCTTATTTTTAAAAAATTCAACAATTAATTATATCTTTTTTTTACCAAATTGTCAATCTCTATCGTGCTATTTTCTGGTTTCTCGTGCTATTTTCTGGTTTCTGGTTACTATTCAGACCGAAATTTTTAAATTAGTAGCTCCACGTGTCGGTTGGACATTTTCTTTTCGTGCTTTAGCCTAAGGAAAGAAAATGTCCAACCGACAGCAAGATGGAGCGGATTATATAGCAATTAGTATAAGCATTAACGGTTTCTGTAAAAAATTTGCTTATTTATATAATATATGGTATAATATATTTGTAGAATACCTTTTGGTATGTATACAATAATAA
>SFKP01000041.1 GCA_004553715.1 Clostridiales bacterium | reverse complement strand
TAGATGACCATGTTCCATTTGCATCAAATGCTAAATCTGCATATATTACTCCGTCTACTGTTCCATCATCATTTATATCTGCATAATATCCTACATAACTTTCTGTGGTAGGGATAGGCTCTGTTTTGTATTTTGCTAGGTATTCATCTATAGAGTTATATTTCACTCCTCCTATTGTTATTTTTCCATCTGCTATGCCCTTGCTGCTTTTCCTGCATAATCAAATAACCCACCCTTTGTTGATATTCTTATTGTCACTACTACTAATATTAACATTACTATTATTGTAATTACTAACGCAATTAGCGTTATACCTTTGTTTTCTTTCATTTTTAATCGTCCTTTCTTCTTTTGATTTCGAAATCATTTTACAATATATGTTTGTAGAAAGTCAAGTTTTTTGTAAATATTTGTAAATATTTAGTTGCAGTTTAGACTAATTAATATATAATCCGCTCCATCTTGCTGTCGGTTGGACATTTTCTTTTCTTAGGCTTAAAGCACGAAAAGAAAATGTCCAACCGACACGTGGAGCTACTAATTTGAAAATTGGGGTCTTAACATTAACAATATTTATACAAGGGGACACGTTAGGGCACTAGGACTTAAGTTTTCGTCTAGTGGTTCTTTGGCATTATTTTGAAAAAAAGTCCATCCTTTTGTTCACTTTTTGGCAAATATGTGCCAAAATTCCCCGTCCCTTTTGGCACTTATATTGTCTTTTGTTGCCACTATGTTAGTATAGATTTTTCAATACAACGAGAAACATAAGTTGCAAGCCTTACACCTTTTTCATTATTGAAAGTATTTATACCTTTTATTAATCCAATTGTCCCGATTGAAATCAAATCATCTTTTTCTAAATTAGGAATGTTATATTTTTTTGCAATATGTGCAACTAATCTTAAATTCCTTTCTATTAATATATTTCTTGCCTCTTCATCTCCCTGCATAAACTTTTCCAAATATTTTTTTTCTTCTTCTGGTTCTAACGGCTCAGGAAACAAATTATTATTTGAAATATAGCCTAGAACAAAAACTGCAGTATGTAAGAAAGCAAAAAAACCCGATAAAAAAAATAGCAAAAAATGCACCTCCAAATTCTCTTTAACAAATTATATGTTGAAGAGAAAAGAAAGTGCATGACCATTATAATATTTTATTTTTTGTAGCTTCAACTAGTCCTACAAATAACGGTGCTGGTCTATTAGGTCTTGATTTTAATTCTGGATGAAATTGTGCTGCTATAAAATATGGATGATTTTCTAATTCTACTATCTCTACAAGACTTCCATCTGGGGAAACTCCAGAACATTTTAATCCTGCATTTTCTAACATTTCTTTATAATCGTTATTATATTCAAATCTGTGTCTATGTCTTTCATTCACTTCTGTTTTTTGATATATAGCTTTTGCTTTTGTATTTTCTTTTAATATGCATTTATATGCTCCTAATCTCATCGTTCCACCTTTATTAGTAATTCCTTTTTGTTCCTCCATTATATGAATTACAGGATTTTGAGTATTTGGATTAAATTCTATAGAATCGGCATCTTTAAGATTTAGAACATTTCTTGCAAATTCAACAACAGCCATTTGCATACCTAAACAAATTCCTAAGAATGGGATATTATTTTCTCTAGCATATTTTATAGTCTCTATTTTTCCTTCTACACCTCTTGTGCCAAATCCTCCAGGAACAACAATTCCTTGAACTCCTTCTAATTTCTTAGCTACATTTTCTTTTGTTATTTCTTCTGAGTTTATAAGTGTAATTTTTGTATGAACTTTATTTGCAAAACCTGCATGTCTAATACTTTCCATTACTGAAATATATGAATCTTCTAATTGAACATATTTACCAACAATAGCTATATTTACTGTATTATCTCCAATACTTCTGATGTTTTCTACCATTTGCTCCCATTCTTGGTTTTTAGGCTTTATATTGCTTAATTCAAGTTTTTTGCAGGCCTCTACTGCAAGTCCTTCTTTTTCTAGCAATAATGGTATTGCATACAAATTATCTGCAGTCATATTTTGAATTACACATTCTTTTCTAACATTACAGAATAATGCTAATTTTTCTTTTATTGAATCTGAAATTTCATTTTCAGTTCTACAAACTATAATATCTGGCTTTATTCCTAAACTTTGTAATTCTTTTACAGAGTGTTGAGTTGGTTTTGTTTTTATTTCGTTAGAACCAAAAATATATGGAAGTAATGTAACATGTACATATAAAACATCTTCTTTATCCCTTTCTAGTCCTACTTGTCTTATTGCTTCTACTATTGAAAGTCCTTCAATATCTCCTATTGTTCCACCTATTTCTGTAATTACAACATCAATATCTGTATTATCAAAACTGTATATTTTTTCTTTTATTTCATTTGTTATATGTGGTATTACTTGCACTGTTTTTCCTAAATAATCTCCTCTTCTTTCTTTTTCAAGGACATTCATATAGATTTTTCCCATTGTAATACTAGAATTTTTAGTTAAGTTTTCATCTATAAATCTTTCATAATGGCCTAAATCTAAATCTGTTTCTGCTCCATCTTCTGTAACAAATACTTCTCCATGTTCATATGGACTCATTGTTCCTGGGTCTACATTTATATATGGATCAAATTTTTGCATTGTTACTTTGTATCCTCTATTTTTTAATAATCTCCCAAGTGATGCTGCAGTTATTCCTTTACCTAATCCTGATACTACTCCACCTGTTACAAAAATGTGCTTTGTTTTTTTCATTTAATATTTCCTCCTAAACTACAAAAATAGATTTAAAAAATACCAAAATGGGTTTTTTTTAAATCTATCATAATTATTTATATTTTTACTATAATAAGTGTAGCATTTATTTGAACTTTTTTCAAGTATAAACTATCATTTTTTTATTTTTATTAAAAAAATTTTAGTGAAGCCTTTGTTTTGTATGAAAATCCTTAATTTTTCTATAAAGCAAAAACCCAGCGCAAAATTGTGCTGGGCTCTCTTTTAATGCATATAAGTGTTTTTTATTTCTCTCCATTCTTCTTCTAATCCTTTGATATAATCTCCGTTATTAGAAAACGGAACATACATACTTTTTAGCTTGAATCCATTTCTTAGTAAACACCTTTCTGCATCTTGTTGGTATGGAAGAACATACCTAATACCGTTTATAACAAATAGTATTATGCGCCTATGTTCGAAATAGGCTCGTTCAAAATCTACACCTTCATCAGTTGTAGGTCGGAGCTTCTGCTCACAACCTTGATCGGGCCAACACACAATTGACCCTGTCGGAATGGCTAATGATTTTTCCATCAGCTCTGTCAAATCCATATTTTGCATACAAACACTCCTTTTTTACAATACTGATTTTTTTGAGATAGATAATATAATTATCTAATATGAATTATAATACAAATTTACTATTCTTTCAAGTTTTATATAATATTACCTTAAAATCCCTCTCCATCTTGTAGAATGTGGTATCTTAAAGTTAAATAAAATATTTATGTTAATTGTTTTATTCTTGATATAGCATCTTGGATTATAGTCTCTTCTGATGTTTCTTCTTTCCTTAATTTAATTTCCACTAAGTTGTCACTTACTTTTTTTCCAACTGTTATTCTAATTGGTATTCCTATTAAGTCAATATCATTAAATTTTACCCCGGCTCTTTCTGTTCTATCATCTATTAAAGTATCTATTCCTATTTTATTTAGTTCATTATATAGTTTATTACCTACTTCTAGTTGTTGTTCTTCTTTAGGATTTATTACAACAATCGCTACCTTATATGGAGCTACATTCATTGGCCAAATTATCCCTTTTTCGTCATTGTTTTGTTCTACAATTGCTGAAAGTATTCTTTCTATTCCGATACCATAACATCCCATCACAACTGGATGATTTTTGTTATCATCTCCTAAATAATTTAACCCTACACATTCTGAATATTTTGTTCCAAGTTTAAAAGTGTTTCCCACTTCAATTCCTTTTTTAAATACTAGCTTTTCACCACAATTTGGACAAATATCTCCCTCTTTTACATTTACGATATCTCCTGTTAAGTCATATGTAAAGTCTTTTATATTTGCATTTATATAATGGTACCCTTCTTTGTTTGCTCCACAACAGAAGTTTTTCATTTTTAATACTTCATTATCTATTATTATTTTTGCATTTAAACCTATAGGTCCTGTATAGCCTGGTACAGCATTTGATGTTGCAATTAGCTCATCATCAGCAAAACCAATTTCTTGTTTATTTAATAATTTAAGTACTTTCGTTTCATTTAGTTCTCTATCTCCTCTTACAAATAAAACAACTAATTCATTATCTATATTCATGAGAAGTGCCTTAACGGTTTGCTTTATGTCTAATTTCAGATATTCAGATACTTCTTCAATTGTATGTCTATTTGGAGTCTCTACCATTTCTAGCATTTTTTCTTCTTCATTACTATTTTCACAGCTCCTGCATGGTGTTATTTCCAAATTAGAAGAAAATCCACATTTATCACAGAAAACGAGAGTATCTTCTCCAATATCTGTAACTGCTTGAAATTCTTCTGAAAGTATACCACCCATAGTCCCTGTATCTGCTTTAACTATTTTATAGTTAAGACCTAATTCAGTAAAAATTTTATTATATGCATCAAACATTTTTTTATATGAAACATCTAATCCTTCATAATCCGTATCGAAACTATATGCATCCTTCATTGTAAATTCTCTTACCCTAATTAATCCTAATCTTGGTCTCATTTCATCTCTATATTTATTTCCTATTTGATATATTGTAAATGGTAAATCTCTGTATGATTTTACTTTATTCATAGAAGTGATAGCAAATAGTTCTTCATGTGTTGGTCCTAAGGCATATTCCCTATTATATCTATCATTTAATTTAAACATAGATGATCCAAAAGCATCTTTTCTTCCTGCCATTTCATATATTTCCATAGGTAGTAAAGAAGGCATTTTTAATTCATTTGCTCCTGCTTCATTCATATATTTACGCACTATATTTTCTACATTTTGTATTGTTTTTTGTCCTAATGGCATTTTTGCATAAATTCCATTACTTATTTTTTTTATCATTCCACTTTTTACTAAAAGTTTGCCACTATTTGAATCTTCATCTGTTATATTTTCTTTTATCGTGTAAAAAAAATCTTTACTTAATCTCATAATATTCTCCAACCTTTTCTTAATAATTTCTACTATTTCCCGCAGCAATTTTTATATTTCTTACCACTGCCACATGAACTGAAAATTCCCATATTATCAGTATTATTAGTATTTATAGTACTATCTGTATTTACTTTAATACCAGTACAAGGTATCATCTGTATTTATGGTATTATTAGTATTATCTGTACTATTAGTATTTATCTACTGTGGACAAATTGTGGACATTGCCATCATTCGTTCACTTGATATGAGTATATCATATTTTTATTTTTTATCCAATATGCGTTTTATATTTTTTTATTTAAATTCACTTTCATCAATTAAAGGAATTATATCTATTGCTGGTTCTTCATATGGATGTGATTTTCTTAATTCCTCTATAACTTCTTTAACTTTTTCAACATCACATACAAATTCTAATTTTTCTTCTTCAACAAATTCTAGTTTGTTTCTTGCGCCAATATGTGGATTTGCATTTTCACTTGGTATAAAAGTTCCTATTGATTTAGTAGAAGATGTGCAAAATGTATATTCACCAATAATACCTGCACCTGCATTGCAAACCGCTTCCCTAACTTTTCCCACACTATCAAGTGGAATAGTTACAAAAATTTTAACTCTTTTAATATCTATATTCATATTAATATCCTCCATCAATAGTAAGAATTTCACCATTTATATAACTTGATTCTTCACTTCCTAAGAAGTATATTGTCTTAGCTATTTCACTAGGTTCTGCAAATCTTTCTAAATATATCTTTGACATTTCTTCCTCTATATAATCCCTTGGCAAATCTTTATTCATATCAGTATCAGCCCAACCAACTGCAATAGCATTAACTCTAATTTTTGGTTTTAACTGGAATGCCAAATCTCTTGTAAGACTTTGTAAACCAATTTTAGAGATATTATAATCTAGACATTCTGGTGATACTGTTTTTGTTCCATTCGTAGAAGAAACATTTATTATTGTACTTCCGTTCTCCATATATTTAGAAACTTCCCTTGAAACTATAAACGCACCAATTACATTAACTTTTAATGTTCTTTCAAACTCTTCAACAGTAATTTCTTCAAAGCCTCTATCATAAACAATACCCGCATTATTAACTAAAACATCTATTTTTCCAAACTCTCTAATTACAGTAGAAACTAATTGTTTTACTTGTTCTTCGTTGGATACATCACATTTTATAGCCAATGCTTTTATTCCATATTTATCTTCGACAAAACCTTTTAATTCATTTGCTTCTTTTTCGCTTGAAATATAATTAATAACAACATTATATCCTTTAGAAGCAAATTCAATTATTGTAGCTTTACCAATACCTCTCGTACTACCAGTAACTAATACAACTTTATTTTCCATTTTTATTCTCCTTTCATCAGATGCTTAAAGTGAAATTTCATTATAATTATATCATTTATTCTATCAATTAACAATTAATCTACCATATTTAATCCTAATTCTTTGTGGGTTTGTCAAACATATGTCACACTCTATTGAAAATACTGATATTGAAATACCTAATATGCATTTTTTGAACTTTAACCTTGTATATATTCTA
>SFKP01000040.1 GCA_004553715.1 Clostridiales bacterium | reverse complement strand
TTTTATTTTCCATAAAATTTCTCCTTTATTTCATTTTTCATATATTATCATAAAAGCATAAAAAAAACAACCCATAGATTAGTATGAGTCAATCTTCATAAATTTAAGTCTTTGTTTAAGAGTTTCCTCAAATTGCAATTCTTCTTTGATAATATTCATTTTTCACACCATCCTTTCATTTTAGAATTAGGATGATTTTTTGCAAAAGCAACCATTACTGATTGATTTTTGTATCTTTCTATTCTAAAAAGTTCGAACAGAAACGCCATTGGAGCGGTTAAGCTACAGCTTACGAACTACAATGCTCTCTTTCTAAAAACATTATATAGTAATTCCTATATTTTTTCAAGGAAGCATGGGAATTTTTTGTAATTTATAGTATAATGTAATTGTATTATTCGCTGTAATTTATTGAAAGGAGAATAAAATGATTTTTAACAAAGAGAATATTTTAAAAACACTAAATAAATATAATTTTGATTCACAAAATTATATAGTTATTAGTGGTGCAGCTTTAGTACTTCAAAATGTAAAAGAATATACATCTGATATAGATATAACTGTTTCTAATGAATTATATAACCAATTATTAAAAAAATATAGTTGCACGTTTGAAAAAGAAATTGAAAATTATAATGTTTGGTTTATTGATAATATAATAAATTTTAGTAATCATTATTATGAAAAAATAGAATATATAGAATTATTCGGATATAAAGTACAAACAATAAAATCTGTATTAAAATTAAAAAAGCAACTTAATCGTTCAAAAGATAAAAAAGACATTCAACACATTATGGATTTTTATAAAGATACAGACGAGGTTAAATAATAAATTAACCTTGTTTTTTTCTAGTTGCAATTTTTAAAAATTAAGGGGTTTGGGGATTTTCCCCATATAAGAATTTGTACGGGAGTATAAATTCAGTGCTGGCTAGACATTACTTTTACTCCCATATTGGTTAATATATAAAAAGAGGATTAAATTACTTTGCTAATTTTTTGCTCTTTTTTAAATTATTTATATAAAAATATACTCTTTTAATATAATTTCTTCTGCTGTAATTTTATAATTATTCATAAGTTTTGCCCATTCAATATGATTTCTTTTTTTATTTTTTTCGAATAGTCTTTCATCTGATTTTTTATAACTTTCCATCAAAGTATTTAATAAATCTTCTGAACTTTTACTTACTGAAATAAGATGATTAGTAAGTTCTTCTTTCATTAAAAGTGAAGTATATAGTGCTTTTTTATATTCTTTTAAATAGGCTAATCTCATTCTTCCATATTTGTTTATAATTCCTTTTTTAGTTTCTTTTAAAGTTAAATCTGGCAATAAATAATCTCCTTGTTTTGTATAAGTTATTTCCATAATAAAATCATTCCTTTCTTATTTTTATTAAATATTTATAATTGTTTTTGGTATTAATAGTAGGTTATCTACTATGTTATTATCTTCAATATATGGACAATTTATAATTCCATCGTGAAAAAAATGTTGTTTTATTAGTTCCATATATAAAATCAAATCTGCTTCAGAATATTTATTATCTTCATATTTTTTTGTAGAAAATATGAAGTAATCTTGTTCTAATTTTTCTAATTCTTGCTTGTTGATTTGTTCTTTATATTTAATTCCAATTTCATTATTATTTAAAATTTCATTAAGATAATTTAAATATTCTTTATTACTTTTAGATATAAATTCATCTGTGAATTTTATATTTTTAATTTCAATATTGTAATTTTTATCTCTTGTAATTTCTAAATTTGCTATTAATCTTTGTATTAATTCTTTCTTAGTTTTTCTATTTAAACTATCCCATAAAAATGAAAATCCTAGTTTATTTTGAAATAAAATATTGTTATCATCTTGATAATCACAATCTAATTTTTTAAGTAATTCTACTGTATAATCTTTAAAGTCATCATCTGGATCTAGTTTGTTTTTCTTTTGGTTTAGTTTATCTATTTCTTTTTTTATTACTTCATTTTTGTGGTTAATTACTTCAACATTTAGGGTAGAACTTAAATATAAATCTACTAACTTTTTCTCTTGTTGTTTTAATTTTTCAATAGCATTATCTATGTCTTTAATCTCTTTAGTTTTAGTAGAATTACAAACTATAATTTCATTATCTGCATCATACATATATCTAGTTAATTCATTTAAAATACGTCCTAGTTTTTGTTCTATTTTATCTGAACTATAATGAAGTCCTTTTGATTTACAATTAGCATTTTTACAAGTCAAATGATAATAAACTTTTTCTTTTTCAGTTCCACTATTTTTAAAAGAATTAGTAGAAGAAAGTATTACACCACAATCTGGACACTTAACTATTGAAGTAAATAAATGAATATGTTCTCCATAATTAGAGTGTTTATTTTTCTCTAAATTTGCTCTTGTAACATTCCAAGTTTGTTCATCAATAATAGGTTCACAATAGTTATTAACTCTTAAAACGTCTTGTGGTTTTCTTTTATATTTTCCATATTCAAATACACCTATATAAATAGAATTAGTTAATATTTTATAGACTCGGTCACTTCGCCATTTACCTTGTTTCAAGTATGAATTATTATCTTTCATAATACTTGCTATGTTTCTTGTAGAATGTCCTTTTTTACATAGTTCAAATATTTCTTTAACTACTTGTGCCTCAATAGGTTCTATCTCTAAATGTCCTGTTTCTTTGTTTCTAATATAGCCATATGGTGCTTTACTAGGGTGTATTTTAGATAATGCCATTTCTTCCATAGCTCGTTTAGTTCTTGCTCCAATTTCTTTTCTTTCTCTTTGCCCAAATACTAAATTCATTCCAAATATCATTTCACCATTAGCAGTAGATACATCATAAGGTTCTAGTATTAATTCAATTTTTACATCGTGTTGTTCACAATAATTAAGTAGCAATTGCAACTAATTTATCTATCTTTTTAGATTTAATATCTTTTAATAATCTTTGCATTTCAGGTCTCATTAAATCTTTTCCAGAATGTCCTGCATCATTATAGACATCAACTATTAAATAGTAGTTTTTCTCACAATATTCTTTAATCATTCTTAATTGTGAATCAATAGAATAACCATTATCTCTTTGATCATCTGTGCTAACTCTTACATATACTGCACATCTATTACTCATAAAATCATCTCCTCACTTCTTTCCAAACTAAAACGGAAAATAACAACCAATTTTTGAAAATTTCTTTCAATTGTTTCCTAAATAGTTTTAATTTTTGCAACCCTAAACTAAAAATATCTCTCATTTGTTTCCTCTTTAAATAATAAAATTGCAGACACTAATTTGATAATTTTATGATAATTTGTTTGATTTCTTTGAGATTGTATTTCTCATTATGCTCTTTAATGTAGAATGGTTTATTTCTAATCTCATTAACTTTGTATTCTAGTATTGTAAGAATAGTAGGATATGTAATTATGTACTCTATAGGTTCAACAAATTGCAGATTTGTTTTCAGTAAGTGTTTAACTTTACCATTTTTAGTTATGTAAGTGTAGCTTTTGATGATTTCTAGAATTTCAGTATTTGGTTTTAATTCTTGTATTATTTTGAATTCAAGCATAAAAAATGTTCTCCTTTCTAGAAAGAAAACATTATAGTTTTATATAAAATAAAAACTTACGATACTATATTGGTTCGTAAGTTGTTTTCAAATGGAGCCTACAGCCGGAATCGAACCGGCGACCCCTTCCTTACCATGGAAGTGCTCTACCAACTGAGCTATGAAGGCTTATTTTAAATTTCTTTATATAGATTAACATTTTTTATATAAAAAGTCAATTATCAATAAAGAAATTTTGTTATACGAATTGCTCCCAAACTACATTGGCAAAGTCAATTCCTTTATTTGTTAATTTAATATTGTCCTCTTCTATTTCAATTAATTCTTGTTTAACTAAAGTATCTAACTCTTGCCTAAATATAAATATAGGATTTTCTACAAATTTGTTTTTAAAGTCTGAAATACTTACTCCTTCTATCTTTCTTAATCCTAACATCATAAATTCTTTTTGCATTGCATCTATATCTTGCTTTTCATGTACTGTATTTTTGGCTCCGTTTTGAAGTATATATTCTTCTAAGTTTTCTGTATTAGACTTTCTTTCTCCATTTATGTACGAATGTGCAGCTAATCCAAATCCTATATATTCTTTTTGATTCCAGCAATTTGAATTATGTTTAGACATATAATGTGGTTTTGAAAAATTCGATATTTCATAATGTATATATCCACTTTGCTCTAAAATTTCTTTTACCTTCCAATACATTTTTCGTTCTGTATCTTCTGATGGCAAATACATCCTTTTTTCTTTTATCTCTTTTTCTATAGGTGTATTTGCTTCTATAATTAACGAATATATAGAAATGTGCTCCGGATTTAATTCTAATATTTTTTTTAAATCTCCTTCAACATCAGTTAAATTTTGAGTTGGAAGTCCTATCATTAAATCTACATTTATATTGCTAAAACCTACTTTTCTTGCAATTTCATAAGATGATAAAAACTCCTCATAAGTATGGATTCTTCCTATTAGTTTCAACAACATATTTGATGTGCTTTGCAGACCTATACTTAATCTATTTATCCCCATTTTTAAATAATCTTCTAATTTACTTACATCTACTGTTCCTGGATTCACTTCTATTGTTATTTCTGCATTTTCTATGTTCCATTTATCTCTTATTTTATCTAATATCTCCTGTATATATTTAGCATCTATTGCAGATGGTGTGCCTCCTCCAAAATATATAGTTGTAATTTTCTTGTTCTCAATTTTTGCTTTCTCTATTTCTTGTTTTAGTACTTCTATATACTCTTCTACAATATTCATTTTATTTGAAAAAGAAACAAAATCACAATATTTGCACTTTTTTATACAAAAAGGTATATGTATATATAATCCTAATTCTGCATTCTTCATTATTTTCCAACCTTTATTTCCTCTACAATTTTGTTTATTTTATTTAATCTATGGTATACTCCAGATTTTCCAATTTTACTTTTTAACATTCCACTTAATTCTTCGTATGATGCATCTGGGTTTTCAAGCCTTAAATTTGCAATTTCTTTTAAATTATCTGGTAAATTCTCAAACTTTTTATGTCTTTTTAAGAATTTAATATTTTCAATTTGTGTTTTCGCCGCTTCTACTGTTTTACTTAAATTCGCAGTTTCACAATTTACAATTCTATTTATACTATTTCTTGCACTTTTTTCTACTCTTGCTTCTTCAAACCTTAGCACTGCATTATTTGCTCCGATTAAGGCTAAAAACTTAGAAATATCTTCCCCATCTTTTAAATATATAATTTTTCCTTTTGCTTTGTTGGTAATTTTAGCATATATTTCAAACTGTTCTAACATTTTGATAATTTCTTTGGCCTTTTTTTCTGTTTTACAAGATATCTCCAAATGATAATCTTTAGCAGGATTATTTATAAATCCTGATTTAATAAATTCTTCTCTTAAAGTTAACCTTGTAATTTGCTCATCTTGTGATAAGTTACTTTGATTATCCCACATTTTTAAATTGACTAATTCTTCTTTTAATTCTGTAGAAAATGACATTTCTATTCACCTCTTTTTTTACAAATAACTATTCTGTCGTTATTTTCTAGATCTTTTTTTGAATAAATATTAAAATATTTACCTGTTTTTTCTATTAATTTTATAACCGCTTCTTTTTGGTCATAGCCTATTTCTAAACACAAATATCCTTTTGGATTTAAAAATTTATATGCTTCATTTATTATTTTTCTATAAAACTCTAGTCCATCTTCTCCACCATCTAAAGCAATAATAGGCTCTTTTTGTACGTCTTTAGATAATAACATAATGTCAGAACTTTTGATATATGGTGGGTTTGAAACAATTATATCAAATGTTAAATCTATATTTTGGAATAAATTCGAATTAATAAATTGTACACCTGTTTTTAAATTTTCATTATTAAAACTTGCTACTTCTAAAGCTTTATCAGATATATCTGTTGCATATACTTTAGCTTTGTTTAAATATTTGCTTAATGAAATTGCAATTGCTCCACTTCCCGTACACAAATCTAATATTTTAGCATTTTCCATATTAGAACATATCATGATTACTTCTTCTACTAAAACTTCCGTATCTTGCCTTGGTATTAGCACATTTTTATTTACTTTAAAATTAAGTTTCATAAATTCTTGACATCCTAGTATATGTTGAATTGGTTCATTTTCTAATAGCCTGTCTATATAACTCATATATTTGTCAAAATCTTTTTTCAATGTGATTTCTTTATCATGTGTTATCAAATATTCTTTTTGTTTGCATAATACAAAAGCCAAAATCAATCTTGCCTTTGATATTGGCTCTGCAATATTACTCTCTTTTAGTTTATTTATTGCTATTGATAATGTTTCATTTATTGTCATTATTTTTCCTCTTTTATTTACATTTAGCCATAATAAGACTTTAAATACATATCTTTTATTTCGCTCATCAATGGATATCTTGGGTTTGCGCCAGTACATTGGTCATCAAAAGCCTGCTCTGTCATTTCATCTAAAGAATCCATAAAATCTTTTTCTTCTATGCCATAGTCTCTAATTGTTCTTTTTATTCCAATTGATGATTTTAATTCTTCTATTTTATTAATTAAATTTTCTAGTTTTTCTTCATCTGTATATCCACCTAAATTCAAATACTCTGCAATTTCTGCATACCTTCTTAATGTATGTGGATATTCGTATTGTGGAAATGTTCCCATTTTTGTCGGTACATTGCTTGCATTATATTTCATTACATCTGTTATAAGAAGTGCATTTGCAATTCCATGTGGTAAATGATGGAAAGAACCTAATTTGTGTGCCATAGAATGGCATACTCCTAAGAATGCATTTGCAAAAGCCATACCCGCCATTGTTGCAGCATTTGCCATTTTTTCTCTCGCCTCTATATCATTTTCTCCATTGTTATATGCTCGTGGTAAATATTCAAAAATTATTTTAAGTGATTCTTTCGCTAATCCATCTGTATAATCTGTTGCCATCATAGAAGCATATGCTTCTATATCGTGTACTAATGCATCTATTCCTGATGCTGAAGTTAAACTTTTAGGAGATTTCATCATCATATTGCAATCTACTATTGCCATATCAGGTAATAACTCATAATCTGCAAGAGGATATTTTGTTCCTGTTTTTTCATCTGTTATTACTGCAAAAGGAGTAACCTCTGAACCTGTACCTGCAGATGTTGGTATTGCTACAAAATATGCCTTTTCTCCCATTTTAGGGAAATCATATACTCTTTTTCTAATGTCCATAAATCTCATTGCCATATCTTGAAAATCTACTTCAGGGTGTTCATAAAGTACCCACATAATTTTTGCAGCATCCATTGCAGAACCTCCACCTATTGCAATAATTACATCTGGCTTAAATTCTTGCATTCTTTGTGCACCTTCTTTGCTACATTCAAGTGTTGGATCTGGCATAACATTAAAGAACGTTGTGTATTCTATTTCCATTTCCTCTAATTTTTCTGCAACAGGTTTTGTATATCCATTTTCATAAAGAAATTCATCGGTCACAATAAACGCTTTCTTTTTATTCATTACTGTTTTTAATTCTTCTAATGCAAAAGGTAAGCAACCTTTCTTAACATATATTTTTTCAGGTGTTTTAAACCAAAGCATATTTTCTCTCCTTTCTACCACTGTTTTTATATTTATTAAATGTTTTACTCCTACATTTTCCGATACTGAGTTTCCACCCCAGCTACCACAACCTAATGTAAGTGAAGGAGTTAATCTGAAATTATATAAATCTCCTATTCCTCCTTGTGAAGAAGGAGTATTTATTAAAACTCTTCCTGCTTTCATTTTGTTGTAGAAATACTCTATTTTTTCGTTTTCTGTCGCTGTGTTTATATATAATGAAGCTGTATGTCCGATTCCTCCATTTTCTACTAATCTGCAAGCTTTTTCAGTTGCATCATAAAAATCATTTGCTCCATACATCGCTAATATTGGAGATAATTTTTCTCTTGATAATGGCTCATCTGGTTCTACACTTTGGACTTCTGCAATTAAAATTTTTGTATTCTGAGGTACATTTATACCAGCTAATTTAGCTATGCTATCTGCCGTTTGCCCTACAATTTGTGAATTTAGCTCTCCATTTACAATAATAATTTTTCTTAAAAGTTCTACCTCTTCTTGTGTTAAAACATAGCATCCTCTTTTTTTAAATTCTTCTCTTGCCATGTCATATATATTGTTAATCATTATAACTGCTTGTTCTGATGCACAAATCATTCCATTGTCAAAGGTTTTCGAATGTATAATAGAATTTACTGCTAATCGTATATCAGCACTATCATCTATTACCACAGGCACATTCCCTGCTCCTACTCCTATTGCTGGTTTGCCACTTGAATACGCCGCTTTTACCATTCCCATTCCACCTGTTGCTAAAATCAAATCTGATTCAGCCATTAATTTATCTGTTAGCTCTAATGATGGCTCATCAATCCAACTTATAATATCTTCTGGTGCTCCTGCGTTGACTGCCGCATCTAACAATATTTTTGCAGTTTCTATAGAAGATTTTTTTGCTCTGGGATGAGGGCTAATTATTATTCCATTTCTAGTTTTTAATGCAATCAGTATCTTAAATATTGTAGTAGAAGTAGGATTTGTTGTTGGAATTATAGCAGAAATGACTCCTATTGGCTCTGCAATTTTTTTAATTCCTGTGATTCTATCTTCTTCAATTATTCCACAAGTTTTATAATCTTTATATTTATTATAAATATATTCTGCTGCATAATGATTTTTTATTACTTTGTCTTCAACTAGACCCATTTTTGTTTCTTCTACTGCCAATTTTGCAAGTGGTATTCTTTCCATATTTGCCTTAATTGCCACTTCTTTAAAGATTTTATCTACCTTTTCTTGTGAATATTCTCTAAACTTTTCTTGAGCTTCTTTTACTTTAGCAACTCCTTCTGCTAAAGTTTCTATACTGTCTATTTTCTTATGTTCTTCCATTTTTTAATTTCCTCCATTTTTAATTTGCCATATGATTTTTTTCCTGTTTTTTTCTTGCAACTACTACAAGTCTATCATTTTTCTGTATGATATGAGCATGTAGATAATGTTAACAATTTATCTTATTATATCATATTATTTTTGTTTTTCCACTTTTTTAGTCACTTATTTAGTTTTTTTTTTCGTTTTAATTGACAAAATTACATTAAAAGTATTATAATACTAGATGGTGACGCACCATTAGCTCAGTTGGTAGAGCAATTGACTCTTAATCAAGAGGTCCTCGGTTCGAACCCGAGATGGTGCACCATAATTGCGATATTTTCATATCGCAATTAATAATTAATGATGAATAATGAAAAATAAATAATCTTGTTAATAAAACAAGAGCACATTTAATTATTCACTATTCATTATTAACCATTCATTAAAAATTCTAAATATTCTGATAATATTATAAATTCATGTAATAGTTTAGCATAATTTCCATATACTAAATTATAAATATTTCGTTAATGTTCAGACCAAAATCGGTTGCACTTTTCTTTTCGTGCTTTAGCCTAAGAAAAGAAAATGTCCAACCGACAGCAAGATGGAGCGGATTATATATTAATTAGTCTAAACTGTAACAATATTTCTACTAATTTTTATATAGGTCTTGACAACAAACATCATTCGTATTATAATATTTTATACTGATATCGCGGGGTGGAGCAGTTGGCAGCTCGTTGGGCTCATAACCCAAAGGTCGATAGTTCGAGTCTATCCCCCGCAACCACTAATAGCAAGTCTTTCAAGATTTGCTTATTTTTTTATAAAAAAACCTTCTGCATCAATATTTTTAACCATATTCGCTTACTTTTGTTCACGAGCTATCACAAAAGTAAGCTATGATAAAGTAAAAATCGTTGAAATATCAACGATTTTTTGAGTTTTATCAAATGTCAATAAATGCCAAAAGTTCCTAAAACCGCGAAACAAAAACTCCGTCCCCGTGTCTTAAGGTATCCCTTTGTCTTTTTTGGCTCCCCAAGTTGGACTCGAACCAACGACCTATCGGTTACTTCACTACATTAACTTTCATTAACATTGTATAAATACAATTTGTAGTCTGGACTTTATCTTTACCATTTCTTTCGAATTAGGTAGGTGGTGTAAAGTCTCTACACATAGCTTTCGCCTTGCTCGGTATTGTCGTATAATTTAATTATTTACGAGTTTCACCGAATTAGCCACCTTTTCATTTATAGATTTCTCTATAAAGCTGCTAACATTCAACAGCCGAGCGCTCTACCAACTGAGCTATTGGGGAATATTAAAATCTGGCGACTACTTATCTTTCCAACAGGGTAACCTGTAAGTATTTTCAGCACTAACGAGCTTAACTTCTGTGTTCGAGATGGGAACAGGTGTGACCTCGCCGTCATTATCACCAGAAAATTATTGTAAATGTAAATCTTTAAGATTTAACATTGTTACAAACGTTTTGTTATAGTATTTCTACTATGCTTGATATTATACTATAATATTTTATATTTTTCAAGTGTTTTTAATATTTATTTTAAATATTTAAGTACACTCAAAAATATATAGATAAATCTCTTTATATATATAAACCATATTTTAAACCATTTTTTACTTAACTATTAGTTTCGAAGTTTTAGATATAGGTTCTCACCTCTAACTTTTCACTTCTAACCTCTAATGTGGTTAAGCCCTCGATATATTAGTAT
>SFKP01000008.1 GCA_004553715.1 Clostridiales bacterium | reverse complement strand
TCTTTCCCCTCTTTCGTCTTGCAATATTTAATAAAAAGTTGTATATTATTTAAAGCAATATGTTTATTTTAAGGAGCTTTTTATGTTAGAAAATTTACAGACATGTTCAATTTGTCCTAATAATTGTAAAGTAAATAGATTAGATGGAAAACTTGGTCGTTGCAAAGCATCATCCGAAGTTAAAGTTGCTTTATATGATCTTCACTATTATGAAGAGCCTTGTATAAGTGGTACAAATGGCTCTGGTGCAGTGTTTTTTTCACACTGCAATTTGCATTGTAAGTTTTGTCAAAATTATAAAATAAGTGCTGAAGGAAATGGTACACTTTATTCAATTCAAGAACTTGCAAATATCTTTTTAGGATTGCAAAAAAAAGGTGCTCATAACATAAACTTAGTGACTCCTACTATTTATACATACCAAATAATTGAAGCTTTAAAAATTGCAAAATCGAACGGATTAATTCTTCCTATTGTTTATAATTCTAATGGTTATGAAAAAGTAGAAACTCTAAAAGCTTTAGATGGATTTATAGATGTTTATTTGCCAGATCTTAAATACGCTGATGATGATATTGCTTTTAAGTATTCAGGAATTAAATCCTATTTTGAATATGCAACAAGTGCTATAAAAGAAATGTATAGACAAGTTGGTTCTCCCAAATTAGATGACAATGGGATTATTAAAAAAGGTCTAATTGTAAGACATTTAGTTCTTCCAAATTATATTGATAATTCTAAAAAGGTACTAAAATGGCTTAAAGATAACTTATCTTCTGATGTTTATATAAGTGTTATGGCTCAATATTTCCCATGTTATATGGCAAAAAGAATTCCTTTATTAAATAGAAAATTAACGAAAAAAGAATACAAAGAAATTGAAAATTTTGCGTATGAATTAGATATAAAAAATGGATATATGCAAGATTTAGGAGAACACGAAGAAGAATATGTGCCAGATTTTGGATATTAACAAAGGTTACATTTTTAAAATGTAGCCTTTGTTTTTTTAAAAATTAGTGCTTAAAAACCGCTAAACAAAAACTTAAGTCCCCCTATCTGAGGGTGTCCCTTTGTCTATTCGTTTTTGTCAAATTGTGAATTGTATAGTTCTGCATAGTGTCCGTTTTGTTTCATTAGTTCTTCGTGATTTCCTTGTTCTACTATATTTCCATCCTTCATAACAAGTATTAGGTCAGCATTTCTTATTGTAGATAGTCTGTGTGCTATGATGAATGATGTTTTTCCTTCTGTTAGTTTATCCATTGCTGATTGCACTAGCTCTTCTGTTCTTGTATCTACATTTGATGTTGCCTCATCTAATATTAAAAATGGTGCATCATCTAGCATTCCTCTTGCTATTGTCAGCAATTGTCTTTGTCCCACTGATATACTGTCATTTTCTGATATTTTTGCATTGTATCCACCTGATAATGTTTGTATAAAATGGTCTAGTCCTACCTCTTTGCATACCGCTTCTACCTGCTCATCTGTTATATTTTTTCTGTTATATACTATGTTTTCTTTGATTGTTCCTTCAAATAACCAAGTATCTTGTAGTACCATCGTAAATAGGTCATGTATGTTTGCTCTTGTTAAATCTTTAATTGATGTTCCATCAATTAAGATATCTCCAGAGTTTATTTCATAGAATTTCATAAGTAAATTTACCATTGTTGTTTTTCCTGCCCCTGTTGGTCCAACTATGGCAATTTTTTGCCCTGGTAATGCTGTTGCTGTAAAATCTTTTATTGTTTGCTTATCTGTATCTTCATATTGAAAAACAACATTTTTAAATTCTATTTTCCCTTTTGCTTGTGTTTTTTCAATCTTTCCTTTTAAATTGCTTTCATCTGTCATTTCTTTTTCATCTACAAATTCAAAAACTCTTTCACTAGCAGCTGCTGTAGATTGAAGTGATGTTATTGCTTGCGCGATTTGTGCTAATGGATTTGTAAATAATCTTACATATGTTATAAATGCTACAATTACACCAAATGTAATGTGATTATTCATTGCAAGTAGTGCTCCTACTATACATACTGCTACATATCCAAAGTTTCCTACAAATCCCATCATTGGTTGCATAAGTCCAGATAGAAATTGACTTTTTCTGTTTGCCTCTTTAAGCTTTTTATTTAAGTAATCAAATTTTTTATTACATTCTTTTTGACCATTATATGCTTTTACAACATTTAATCCTGAATATATTTCTTCAATATGTCCATTCAAATTTCCTAATTCAATTTGTCTTATATCAAAATATTTTTGAGATTTTTTAAGTACATAAGTCATACCAGCAAATCCTAGTAAGCTTGATATTATTGCTGTTAAGGCCATAATCCAATTTGTCCAAAACATCATAATTATTGAACCTATAAATAATGTTATACTACTTACTAGCATTCCTAAAGAGTTGTTCATTGTTTGTGCTATTGTGTCTACATCATTTGTTACCCTTGATAATATATCGCCAGATTGATGTTTATCAAAATATTTTAATGGTAGTTTATTTATTTTATGTGATATTCTTGTTCTCAAAGTTTTAGCAAATTTATTTGCAACATCTGTCATGCAAAGTGATTGTATATAGTTAAATAGTGCACTGCATATATATAAGCCTAATAAAAATATTGATATTTTTTTGATTTTCTCTATATTCATTGTAGGTTTTAGTAATTCTTTTATATTTTCTGGCATACTATCTATTTCGCCATATATGTCCGAAATTTCTGTGTTTTCATCTAATAAACTCATCTGCTCTATAAATTCATATTGGTCTTCTGATGATACCTTTATTCCATTCATCTCTATTTCTGGCAGTTCTGGCTTTTGCATTGCTGATAAATCACTGTCCATATTTGTTTCATCTATATTTTGCATTTCAAATCCTGCTGGGATTTCTATAGTTAATTGAGCTTGCATTTCTTCAGTTGCTTTTGTAATATTTTTTTGGATAGTTTTTGCTAATATTTCTGCATTTTCTTTGTTTATTACTAAACCTTCTGATATGACATCTGTAATACTAGATAGTTTATTTGGTGCTGCTATTGAAAGTATTGCACTAATAATTGCTAAAATTAAAGCAAATACTATTATTCCTCTTAAACTTGAAAGTTCTTTTATCAATCTTTTTATTGCTGATTTAAAATCCTTTGCTTTTTCCCCTGAACCTTGGTTTTTTGGTCCCATCATATTTTGTCTTCTAGGAGTTCTCATTTTATCTTCTTTTATTCCGCATCTTCTAATTCCTCCTTTGATAACTGAGATAAAGCAATTTGCTTATATACCTCACAATTTTTTAATAGCTCTTTGTGGGTTCCTTCTCCTACTACTTTTCCGCTATCTAGAACTATAATTTTATCTGCATTCATAATTGTTCCAATTCTTTGAGCTACAATTAAGCTTGTTGCATTTTTAGTATGTTTCTTTAATTCTTTTCTCAATATACTATCTGTTTTATAGTCTAATGCTGAAAAGCTATCATCGAAAATATATATTTCTGGCTCCCTTGCAATTGCCCTTGCAATTGCTAACCTTTGTTTTTGACCACCAGAGATGTTAGTTCCTCCTTGTGCAATATGTGAATCATATTTTTCATCCATATTTTCTACAAAATCTTTTCCTTGTGCTATTTGAATTGCTTCTTTTATCTTTTCTTTTGTAGTCTTTTCTTTTCCATTTTCTCCAAATGCAACATTTTCATTTACTGTTCCATCAAACATAACAGCTCTTTGTGGAATATATCCTAGTTTATTATATAATGCTTCTAATTTATATTCTTTTACATTTGTTCCATCTACTAAAACTTCGCCTTCTGTTACATCATAAAATCTTGGAACTAGGTTTATTAAAGTTGATTTACCACTACCTGTTGAACCAATAAATGCAACTGTATCTCCTTTATTTACTTTAAAAGATATGTTTTCTAGCAAGTATTCTTTAGCATCTGGATATTTGAAAGATACATTTTTAAATTCTACAGTACCAATCTCATTTGTTTTGCTTTCATTTAAAGTTCCATCTTTTATTGATGTATTTGTATCTAATACTTCGTTTATACGATTAGCTGAAACGCTTGCACGAGGTAACATCATGAATATCATAGCAAGCATAAGTATAGACATAATAACCTGCATTGCATATGAGCTAAAAACAATCATGTCTCCAAATAATGTGATTTTGTCTGCCATACCTGCATTCATAATTAAATATGAACCCAAGAAATATATTCCTAGTGTAAGTGTATGCATTATTAAATACATTGTAGGCTGCATGACTGCAAATGATTTTTGATTAAATAACTGCAAATTTGTTAATTTTGTATTTATCTCTTCAAATTTATCTTCTTGATATTTTTCTGCGTTAAATGCTCTTACAACTCTTATACCAGTGAGGTTTTCACGAGTTACTTCATTTATTCTATCAATTGCTTTTTGCACTTTTTTAAATCTTGGAAGTACAATTAGTATTAATAATCCAATTACTGAAAGTAATATTAATACTGCAACTCCTGTCATTGCACTCCATTGCCAGCTTTTATTTAATATCTTTAAAATAGCCCAAACTGCCATAATTGGTGCTTTTATCATAAGTTGCAATCCCATTGCAATAATCATTTCTATTTGAGTAATATCATTTGTTGTTCTTGTAATTAAACTGCTTGTAGAAAATCCCTTAACTTCTTGCATAGACAAACTTTCTACTTTTCTAAATACCTTTTCTCTTAACATCATCGAAAAATCTGATGACATAAATGATGAGAAATATCCAGTAATTACCGCTACCATTAAGCTTCCAAATGCGCATGCTAACATAAATGCACCATTTTTTAATATTTCAGGCATTTTGCTTCCTTCTGTCTGAACTAATTGTGTTATTTTGGACATGTAATCTGGCATTTTTAATTCTAGCCATACTTGCATGAAAATTAATATAAATGAAAGTACTATAATAAACCATCCTTTTTTGTTTAAATTTTTTAGTAATTTGATCATTATATATTCATTCCCTTCTTATAAAATTCTTGTACATTTTGTGTCATTTTTCTAAGTACTATTCTAAATGTTTCTAAATCTTCATCTGAAATTCCTTCTGTTGTGATCTTTTGGAGCATAACCACTTTCTCTCTATTTTTAGCTATCCTTTTTTCTGATTCTTTTGTTAATATTATCTTCTTTGTTCTAGTATCTGTGTCATCTATTACTCTTGTTATTAGTTGATTTTTCTCCATTGTCTGAAGAATTCCAGAAACTGTTGCTCTTCTTAAGTCTACTGCTTCTTCTAAATCCTTTTGATATATTTCGTTTTTACCGCACTTAACGATATAATCAAGAATTTGCATTTGGCTTTGAGTTATTGAAGCCATTTCATCCATCGTACCTGGCTTAAAGAAGAACCTTCCAAGCAACTTATCTAATACTTTAATTTCTAGTAATATATTATTATCCACAAAACTTCACCCCTTTTTTGTAAGTCACCTTACTATATTAATACTATTTTCATACTTTGTCAATAGGCTTACAATATTTTTATAGATAAAGGGACACCTTAAGTCCCCGCGTCTTAAGGTGTCCCTTTGTCTATATTCATATTTTTTGTTAAATAAACAAGTTCAGAAAGCTTAGAGATAAAGAAATTAGGAATGATTTTAATGAGACACGTATACTTTTTTTGAACATTGTTTGCATTGCTAAAATTCTGCGTTCTTTAATTGTTACTAATGCTGTAGTTTCTAAAGATTCTTTATTAAACTCATCGATTTCTTCACTAAACCCTTGATGTTTACTCGTATTTTTAGTATCATCTTCGTTTTCAAAAGTCAAAGTATAATTTTCTATTATTTCTATATTTTCAATTTCATCGTTTTTTTCTATTGTATTTTGCTCTAAGGTTGTACTCATTTTATCACACCTCACATCTTTAGTATTCTTTATTTACCCCGATTATAACATTACATAAAACAAAATGCAAATATTTCTAGAAAAAAGTCGATTTTTTTGTTAATAGTATTGTCTTTAAATATGCTCCATCTTTCGGAATGTAGGACATCTTTAAAATCTCCTTCTAAATCTATTACATCCACAGCCACAACTTCCATTTGTAGAATCGTCATCATCACTAGTAGAATTGCTTAACAAATCTGATAGATTCTCACATGAAGAGCTTTCATCATCATCATTTCTTCCGAAGATGCAAGTAAGTAATGCTGTTATAAATGCAATTATAGTATATGCTAGTGTTGCTATTAAAAATGTTTCGTCAAATACTGCAAAGGTTATTATAAGGAAAACCGCAAATATAAATGCTGCAACAAGTACAGGATTTTTTATTAGTTTTTGCAATATTATAGATATGATTATTGTAGCAACAGGAAATGCAAAAAATATCAATAAAGTCATTTTTTATCTACCTCCATTACACAAAATATATATGTACTAATATATATTATGCAATAGACAGCATTTTTGTTAACTTTCTATTTTAACTGCATTGATAGTAGCTTGCTTATTCCGTTTTCCTCCATTGTTATTCCATATACGGTGTCTGCTGCCTCCATTGTTCCTTTTCTATGTGTAATCACTAAAAATTGTGTTTCATCTGCGAACTTTTTTAAATATTCTGCAAATCTATATACATTTACATCATCAAGTGCTGCCTCTATCTCATCTAGTACACAGAATGGTGCTGGATTAATTTTTAATATCGCAAATAGTAATGCAATAGCAGTAAAAGCTTTTTCTCCTCCAGAAAGAAGCGTCATGTTTTGAAGTTTCTTTCCTGGTGGTTGTACCTCGATATCTATTCCACATTCTAATATGTTTTCTTCGTCTGTTAGTTTTAATTCAGCTTTTCCTCCACCAAATAACTCTTTAAACACTTCCCCGAAATTTTTGTTTATAATATTAAATTTTTCCGCAAATTGTTCCTTCATTATTTTGGTCATATCTTGAATTACTTTTCTTAATTTTGCACTTGAATCCTCTAAATCTAAACGTTGTTCGCACATAAAGTCATATCGCTCTTTAGTTTGCCTATATTCTTCTATTGAATCTATATTGATACTTCCTAAATTTTTGATTTGTTCTTTTAGTTCTTTTACTCGTTTTGTTGTTGTCTGAACATTTTTAGGTTTTTCAAATTCTTGTTCTGCGTTGTTTGGAGTTATTTCATAATCCTCCCACAGCTTTTGTTCAATTTGCTCTAGTTCAACATCAATTTTAGATTTTTTTATATCTAATTTAGATGTTTCACCTTTTAAATTTTCTAATAATTTTAATTTTTCAGCTATACTTAATTCTACATTATCTAATCTGCTATTTTCTTCTTGTCTTTTTTTCTTTAATTCTTCTACCTTTTCCACACTTTGATTTACATTTTGCTTGATTTCTTCTATTTGATTATTTAGATTAGTTATTTGTTCCTCTAGCATTTTATTATCTTGCTCTATCTTAATTCTTTGTTCCTTTTTTACAGTTATTCCTTTTTCTATATTTAATATGTCTTGGTCTATTCTTGCTATAATCTCATCTAATGAGTTAGCACTTTCATCAAAAGAAGAAACTGATATTTTTAAGTTTGTAATATCAAAATTTAAATCATCTATGTATTTTTGATTGTCTTTGTTTTTCTCTGCAAATACACTAATTTGGCCATTTAATGTTTCCATTTTTTGCTCTAATTCTTTGATTTCTGTTTCATATCTTGCTTTTGTAATTAGGGTTTGCTCTTTCGTTTTTTCAATATCTAAACTTTCTTTCTTTAAGTTTGCTAATTTATTTTCAAGTTTTGCAATTGCTTCTTCAATAGATTCTACCTTTTGTTTTTCTGTTGCATAGGTAATTTCACTTGATTGTGCTTCTTTTTCTATTGTTTCTGCTTGTTCTAATATAGAGGTAATTGATTTTATATATTCTTTTTTTTCGTTTTTTACTTTCTCTAAGTTTTTTTCTAATTTAGAAAGTTCGGATAATAAATCTTTAATCTGTCCTGCTCTTCCTATAATATTTGTTGTATTTTGCTTAATTGAACCTCCTGAAATTGCTCCACTTGGATTTATTATATCTCCTTTTAATGTAACTATTTTAAAGCCATATTTGTTTTGTCTTGCTAGTATAATCGCAGTATCCATATCTTCTACTACAACAGTTTTTCCAAGTAAATTTAGTATAATTTCTTCATATTTTGGAGCTGTCTTTACTAAGTCTGATGCAATTCCAATTACTCCACTTAATCCGTTTTTTATTAAGTGATCTACTTTTTTTCCTTTTACAGATGAAATTGGTAAAAATGATGCTCTGCCTAAATTGTTCTTTCTTAAATATTCAATTAATTTTTTAGCATCTTCTTCTGTATCAGTAACTATGTTTTGAAGTGTTCCACCTAATGCAATTTCTATTGCTGTTTCATACTCTTTTGGAACTGTTATTAAATTTGCCAAAACATCATGCACACCTTTTTTTAGAAAGGCATTTCTATCACATTCTAATAATATCTCTTTAATAGCTTTTTGATAGCCCTCTTTTTCTTTTTCCATTTCTTGTAAAAATTTGCATTTTGAATTTTTTACTCTTATCTCAGATTCCAGGTTATTAATAACAGCCTCAAATTCTGCTACCCTTTTGCTACTCTCTGTTTTCTTTTCCTCAATTTCTTCTATTTTTTTTGAATATTCATTTCTTTTAGCTTCTATTTTTGTAAATACTTTTGCTATGTCTGTTTTATATAGCCTTTTCTCATCTAATTCTGATATTGTTTCTTGCAATTCTTGCTGAAGCACTTTTTCTCTTTTTACCAAGTTTTCATATACGATTTCTTGAGTTTTTATGCCTTCTCTTTTATCATATTTTAAATCTTGACTTTCTTCTACAATCTTTTTCTTACCTTCTATTTCTGTTTCTTCTTGTGATAATTTTGCAGTAATTTCAGCAAGCATTTTCTCTTTTTCTTCAAGCTCTTTTGTAAATTTTTCTTTATTTGTAGATAAATTTATCTTTTTATTTTGTCTTTCTTCTTTTTCTGTATTTAATTCTACTTTTCTTGTTTCTTGTTCTTCAATTTCCTTTAAATATCTATCAAAATTTTCTTTGTTGTTTGTAATTCTTTCTCTTGCAACGTTTATATCTGCATTTATTTTTTCTATTTTGTTTGTGCTTTCAAAACTTAAATTTTGCATCTCTTCAATAGAAATAATTAAATCATCTAAGCCTTGTTTTATTTTGTCTTTCTCTTGTTGTAAGTTATTTAAATTCACATTTTCATCATCTATTTGGAAATTCAATTCATCAATGTTTTTTAGTAACTCTTTAAGTTTTACTTTGTATGACTCGATATTTACTAAAAATAGCCCTATTTCTATTGTCTTTAACTCATCTCTTAAGCTTAAAAACTTTTTTGCTTTTTCTGCTTGAAGCTTTAGTGGGTCTAGATTTACTTCTATTTCTGATAAAATATCATTTACTCTTAATAAGTTTAATTTAGCTTGTTCTAGCTTTTTTTCTGATTCTGCTTTTCTTGTTCTATATTTTATAATACCTGCTGCTTCTTCGAAAATGCCTCTTCGATCTTCTGATTTATTGCTTAAGATTTCATCAATTTTACCTTGTCCTATTATAGAATAACCATCTTTTCCAATTCCTGTATCCATTATAAGCTCTAATATATCTTTTAATCTACATGGAGCTTTATTTATAAAATATCCTGTTTCTCCACTTCTATATAATCTTCTTGTTATTGTTACTTCTGCAAATTCAATTGGAAGTTTTGCATCTTGATTATCTATAACAAGTGATACCTCTGCAAATCCTTGTGATTTTCTATTTTCTGTTCCTGCAAAAATAATATCTTCAGATTTTGTACCTCTTAGAGATTTCATGCTTTGCTCTCCAAGTACCCATCTTATCGCATCAGAAATATTGCTCTTACCTGAACCATTGGGTCCAATAACAGTAGTAATTCCTGGCATAAATTCTAATGAAGTTTTATTTGCAAAAGATTTAAATCCTTGTAATTCTAATTTTTTTAAATACATTTTTTTCACCTTTTCGACTCTTTTTGTATTTTATAATCATACATTAAAACCCGAAAATTATCAAGGATTTTCGAACATTTTATTTTAAAACTAGTTAATGTTCAGACCAAAATTTTTAAATTAGTAGCTCCACGTGTCGGTTGCACTTTTCTTTTCGTGCTTTAGCCTAAGAAAAGAAAATATCCAACCGACAGCAAGAAAATCTTAAGTCACCACTGACAGCGCATTTGTTTTATCATTAGGTCTCCAAAAACTGCATATCCTAATTCAGAATTGTTTACCAGCACATGTGTTATTGCCCCTATAAATTTTCCGTTTTGTATAAGTGGCGCTCCTGACATTCCTTGTATTATTCCACCTGTTAAGTTTTTTAAATCTTCATCTACTATTTCTATTAACATGCTTTTATTGTCTTTATCATTGTTTTTATATATTTTTTTGATTTTTACATCATATTCTTTTCTTATTCCATCTTCTAAAGTAAGTAATACCTTAGCATCTCCTGTTTTTATTTCTTCTCTTAATGCTACCTTTATTTTGTTTTCTTTATCTATATTTAAACTACTTAAATTATCCAATGTGCCATATATTCCAAACTTAGTATTAGTACTTATTTGTCCTATTTTCTCATCACTTTTTAGGCTACCTTTTATTTCTCCTGGGTTGCCTCCTTCACCTTTTTTTATTGATATTACGGATGCATTAACTAATTCTCCTTCTTTTATGCTTACTATTTCTCCTGTATCTGTATCTATTATTGGATGTCCTAAAGCTGCAAAATACTTTGTGCTTGGTTCATAATATGATATGGTTCCTACTCCTATTGCTCCATCTCTTACCCATAAACCTATTTTATATTCATCTTTATCTGTTTTTACTGGTTCTATTGTGGTTGTATATATTATTCCTTCTCTTACATAAGTTATTTCTATACTGTTTCCTTTAGAATCATTTACTGATGTTATTAAATCTGTTGTTGTTTCGACTTTTTTACTATTTACTGCTGTTATTAAATCTCCTTCTTTTATGGTTGAAGTCTTGTATGGTTTTTCTCCTTTTATTTCAGTTTTCCCTATAACTAGCACTCCACTTGCATACAACCTTAGCCCTACAATATTTCCTAATGGCACTACTTCTGCTTGTGGAATCTCATTTATTTCTATTTCTTTTATATTAAAAATATTTAAAAAGCTAACGCTTAAAGTTTTCTTTTCTACAAAATTTTCTGTATCAATATCTGCTGAAGTTTGAATAATTTTTTTATCTGTATTTTCGTTTATTTTAATTCCTAAAGCTGTTTTTACATTGAAATTTTCGCCTTTAAAAAGCAATATACTATCTGGGATATTAGTTATATTGCTCACATAAATTAATAATATTAATAAAACTATAATTAAAATAGCTTTTTTAAAAAAATTCATGTGGTCCTCCTTATTTATAGGATGACCACATTTTTTAATTTTAAAACTAATATTTTTTTTGAACATATCTTTCTCTTGCTATTGCAATATTATATTCGCTTTGATATTTTCTTATTTGTTGTAACAAAGTAGATATACTGCCTTCACATTCACCGTTTAATATTTGGGAAAGTTTTTCAGAATAAGTTATTCGGTTGTTTGTTATTGCACAATAATAACAAGCTTGTGATGATATACTTCCATCTTGACCGACATGTTTATAATATCGATAATTACCATCATTTGCAGCTTTTTCTATAAAATCTGTTACTCGATATCCTTTTATACTTATATTATCATTATTTATATTCATTGCATAACAGTCTTTTTTATGATAATATTCATCTACATCTGAAATATAATATATCTCCTCTGGATTAACATGTTCGTTGTTTTTTGTACTAACAGCCGTAGCATAATTATTATAATATTTTAAACCTATTGGTATACCTTGTACAAATACTGTCATTGAAATATTATTTAATATTTTATTCCAATCATCATAAGTAAAAATTGGTAATGAATATTGATAATCACTATGTGCACTATAACTTGAAATAGCAAGGTTTAAATTATTTATTATACTTTCTTTCATTATCTCATGTTTATGTTCATTAAATAATGAATTTTCATCTTCTGGGTCATTATTGTTATCTGCTTTTAAAAAATCTATTCCTAAAGTTGCTGCCCACTTAGAAAAAGCAACAGCTTCGTTGTAATAATTAACAGCACTATAATCTAATGTAACATTTTCCTTGTAGCTATCTAGCCATGAAAAATCATCTGTACTTGTTTCTATATATTTTCCATCTGCTTCATGATACTCATATACTTTTCCAATAGTACTGCTATTTCCATTTAAAATTTGATATAAATCAGTAGTTGTTGTCCCATCAGTATTGAGTAGCGTAATTTTTTTATATACTGTATTATAACCATTTACATCACAATTTATTGGGAAATAAGCAATTTTATCATTTACTACTTTAAAAAATCTATATCCATTATCTGACAGTTCATCTTGCCCGTAATATATTTTCTCCTTATTAGCACTATATAAGTATCCATATTGTTTTAAAATACCAGTTTTGCTATCATACACATTTTCAGATAATGTTTCTGGGTTTGCATCATTTTTTAAAATATTTGATGAATAATTAATTAAATAGCCACTTCTTTCTTCTGTTTTCGTATAAATTTTTATGTAATTGTCTAAAGTATAATTTATAACAGTTTCTTTATTTGCTATTAAATCTGATGTTTTTTCTGAATATGATATATATGATTTTAATATATGTTTGTATTCTTTTTCTGCTTCATCTATATTAGTTGTATACTGCTGACCTCCCAAAGCAGGACTTCCTTCATTTTTTTTAATATAAGCTATTTCTGAGTCTGGATTATCTATTATTAAATTTCCATTAATATCTAAAGCATTTCCATCACTATTGGTACGTACCTTTGGAACATATGTTGGTGCATAAATATAATACCCATCATATAAATTGTACATTATTGCTGGTATAAATGTCTGCAAGCTATCTTTTGTTGTTCCTGAAATGTTTAAACTGTTTGCAAAACTCGTAGTAAATACATTTATTGAAGCTAATATATCCCTTCTCTTTGAATCCGCATATCTCGAATACTCAGCATTCCATTCCACAGTATTTACTTCATAAGCTTCTATTGCTTGTTTTGTAGATAACAACATTTTATAATTATAATCTGTTTGAGTTTTTATTGTATCTTGTTGTAAACCCACATAATAAGAAGTAATCATTGTAATTGGTAATATAATTATTAAAAATATAATCATAATATTTTGTAATTTCATTTCTTCACCTTATTTTAATAAAAGGTTCGTTTTATTTTAAATCGAACCTCTTGTTCCATTATTTATAATTAATGCTGTTGCACTAGCAGCAATTGTATGAGTGTTATTTCCTATTATTTTATATAAGAAATTTTTAAGTTGGGATGCAAGTGTTATATTTGTATTTTTTACATTAACTATAACATAGTCTCCTTTTTTTAGTAAATATTCTTCTTCACCTTTTGATCCATAAATTCCATCTTCTGAATATAACAAAGTAGATGTAAAAATTGAATAATAAATATTTTCTCCAATTAAATTTGGACTACTTATTGTAGTTTTTTTGCCTGGATTATCATCTAAAACTTGTATTTCTATTTCTATATCAAAAGTGTTTCCAGTTGCATGTAGTTTTTGATAAAAATCTTCATAATCTGTCCTTGTTAATTTTCCCTTTGATGCAATTGTGTTTACAAAGTTTGAAACCAAAGTTTGTACTGTTGTTTGAGAAATTTCTTCTTGGGAATTGGCTGTCCACATTAATGGAAATATGAACATTATAATTACCGCAGCAAAAATTGCAATTATAGTCATTAATGTATCTGACATCTTTTCCTCCTAACTTTTTTTAGTATATGTTATGTATATTTTTGTTAATCCTGGCGTTTCTGTTATCACTGAGCCATCTTCTGCAGTTATATATTTACCAGTATATGTTATTTCTGAAAAATTTTCAATAAATTCTAAATTAGTATTCATATATGCATTCTTAAATCTTTGTATCTCTCTATATAGGTCTGCTTTATTCATAGTACTTAAATCAAATATAAATGTATCTGTACCTGCTATAACTTTTACTGCCAAAGATTCTTTTGGCACCTTATATATATTAGATATTATAGTATCTATTTTTACTTTTCTTCCACCATTTGTATCTTCTAAGCTACTCGCATTTAATTGTTCATAAAAGTTAGTTTTGTCTATTGTGTATAAAATAGAATCCGATGCTTGCTTTGCTTGACTTATTGAAGAAAAAGCTATTGTCAATGCTATTATAAATATTAAAACCGCAAATGCAATTTTTAAAGCATCTACCGCATCTTGCATATAGTATCTCTCCTTTTATATTCTAATTAAATATATTTATGTGCTTGGTACAGTTGGCACTGTAATTGTTATTTTTGAAATATAGCCTTGTTTATATTCTCCTACTTGTACATTATAATATGGGTCATTTATTTGTGACATTACATTTTCTGGCAACATGTTATCTGTTCCTTTAAAATTTATTGTTATTTTTCTATCTTTTGCACTCATTGCTCCTTCAGTATTTTGTGCATTACTTGCAATAACTGCAGATAATAATGATTTGACCCTTACTGCTGGAACATTATTCCCTGTATAGTTCAAAAACTGTGCATTAAAAGTACTTGCTGCCATTGCAGATGAAGTCTTATCTACATTATCTTCTATTCCATTTGTTGATCTAAATATTATTATCCCTACACCAATTAATAATATTGCAATTAATATTGCTCCTGCCATTAATAGAGCCTTTGTTGCATTTTCCATAATACTACCTCCTTAATTTATCCATAACCTAAGACATATACCACATATACCTTAGGTTATGGATAAACTTTTTTTAAGCTTATCCATTTTTGTTAATATTCAAAGATATCACTAGATACCGTTTAATATTTTGTTTACTGCTGTATTTGCAGATGTTGCCATTCCGTTTGATAATTTGCTTGCTGAGTTTGTTACGTCTTTGTTTGAATTAATTAATGCAATACCAATGCTTATTAATAAAATTGATACTAATACTGCTCCTGCGATTATTAATGCCTTTGTTGCGTTCTCCATATATTTTCACCCCCATTATTACATATATTTTATAATATTTAGAATTTTAAAAAAATTCTAAAAGTCAATAACATTATTCTTCTAATATTTCCTCAAATATTATACTTCTTATTTTACCATTTTTTTTATGATATTCAATAGTTTGGCAGTTAAAATTTGCTAAATTAAAATATTTTACAAATTCTGTTATGTTATTATTATAGATTTCCTCCATTAAATAGGTTTTTTTCACTGTTTTCATATTTATATATATTTTTATACTATTTTCCTCATTTTCTATATAATAATTTTTTTCGTTTTTTCGTACTTTATTTTTTTCGTTTTCATCTATTGCTTTATTAATTATTGTAGCAAGCTCTGCTCCATAAATGTTTTGACCTAAATATCTTTCATACTCTAGATTTTCTTTTTTTATTGCATTTTTATCTGCTTCTAAGTTTTTAGCAAAAAGTACTGTTGATACTGTCATTATAAAAAGTAATATTAATATCATCCATGTAGCCTTTTTCAAGTAAATTCCTCCTTTGGGATTATTTATTTTTTTACGCCTTTGAATTTTATACTCACTACTTGTCCTTTTTCATTATATTTTACTTCATTACATTCAAATCTATATTCTGATGGATTATATTTTTTTATTTGTTCTATTGTCTCTCCTTGGGTAAGATTTGTAAAGCTAAATTCTCCAACACCACTAATATTTATTATTTCAGTTATAGTATATGGTATTTTATCTTTATTCTCTTTTATATAATTATATACTGTGACTACATCATGAATAGTTAAATTTGTTTGTCCAACATATTTTTCAAAATTAACATTAATTTGTTCTAAATTTACTGTTTCTGGTTGTTTTTCATATATTTCTGCATTTTCAGCAAAATTTCTATATAATATAACTCCTGCAGATATTATAAGCAGTGCTATAAGTACTCCTCCTGCCATAATTAATGCTTTTGTTGAATTTTCCATGTTTTTTCCTTTCTTTACTAATATTTAGCAAAACTCATACTTTTTACCCTTCCTGTTTTGGTACTATAAGTTATACCAGTACATTTATAAATAGAAGTTTTTTCAATGGTATCTATATCAAATCCATCTAATTCATAAGTCATTTGATAATCACTCTGATTTAAGTATTTAAAATTGTTATCTTCCATTTTGTGGATAATGGAAAGTACATCTCCACCATACATTAATTTTTTATTATATGCTTCATAGCCTTGATTAAAAGCTTGTAATTGTTTTCTGTTTTTTTCTTCTTCCTCAGATTTTTGAATAACTGTTAAATAATTATATACCCATATAAATAATGAAATTATCATAAGGGATATCAGCACACTTCCTGCTATTTTTAAAGCTTTTGATGCATTTTCCATTAAATTTCTCCTTTGAAAATAAAATTATACTGACATTGTTGCAAAAGTATCTTGAATACTTGATAATCCTATTACTAATAGAGGTAAAATTAAATATCCAACAAATACTCCAATCATTGGTGCAAAACCTATTATTTTACCTATTAATGCTTTTTTACTTATTAATCTTTCATTTGCTTCTGCTCTTTTTGCTTTGTAATATTCTCTTTCATTATCTAATTCATCAAAAGCTTCTGAAATTGGGATTTGCTCTACCGCAGCTTGAAGGCTTTCAACTATTTGTATTAGTTGTGGAAACGCTATTTCATTTTTTAATTCTTCTAATGCTTCCCATGCACCTGATTCGTAATTATTTACGCATTTTGATATTGGTTCTTTAAATATATTAGAATATCTTTCAAGCCATTCTAATATCATTTCTACATTTACTCTTTCTATTTTCATAAGCATTAGTATTATTGTCTGAAATTGCATTACTTCGTTTTCCATTTCTAGTTTTCTTAAGATTATTTGTATCTTGAGCATTATATGAGGAACCATATATCCTATCCACCCAAAGATAAATGCCAATAAAAGCTCAAACCATTTAAATGTTTCTTTGTTTACTATTTGTAATTTTTCGTATATTCTATCTGTTGCAAGATTTATTTCCTTATCTGATAATTCCATATAGTATTTTGTTTTTAATAATTGTTCTTTAATTTTTTCTTTTGTTATCTTTGGATTTCCTTTTAGTTTATCTAAAATTTCATTATCATGCTCTGTAATTTCCATACCTTTTTCGTAATTTGTATCTGACATAAGATTATAATCACTTGTTGGCTCTTCATATATATATTTAATTGTATAGGTATGTATTAATATAAACATAACTATTGAAAATATAAATGTTGCTATGCAAATTGCAATCTTATTTACATACATTGCCTCCATTTTTTGCTTCGCAGCTGCTTCCTTTAATAGTTTTACATTTTTTCTATATTCTTTCGTGTTTTTCTTTGGCATAAATAAATTAACAATTTTATTTATTATTGGATTTTTATATAATTTCATTTGCCAAGTCTTGTTTGGATCTTTATATTCATCTTTTATACTACCAGAATCTTTTACTTTTCTAATTAACAAATAAGAAATAAATGTCAAAAAGACCAATAAAATTTCTACAATAAGTCCACCTTTTCCATTATAAAATTGTGATGTAAAGCTAAAATTTTCTACTGCCCAATTCTTTAATGGTTCTATTAACAGTACTGCAATAATTGATATAATTGGTAAACTTTGAAATACATATTCAAGCTTATCTCTTTTTAAAATCTCTAATTGCATTTCTTCTGTTATATTATTTAAATTTCTTAAATACAAAGATGCCCCATCTATAGTTCTATCTCCAAATTCTTTCGTTAAATAAGAAATTCCTGCAAATTCTTTTAAGTAGCTGTTAGGTGCAATATCATAATATTTTTCTAATTCTGTTTCTGGGTCATCTGAAATTAAAATTTCATGAATTTTTGCGCCTTGCCTTGCTACTTCTAGCTCATCATTTTGTGAAACTTCATAAATTGCTTCTTCTACCATATTGTACTCATGGTAGGCATGTCTTATCTGTGCAAAGAATTCGACTTGTTGTTTTAATAACTTTGTATCTAATTTATCTACCATACCATTCATTATTGTATCTGCTAAGAAAAATTCGAATAACAATAAGAATGATAATAAAATTGCATTATTTCTAGTAATTAAAATTACTACTAATGTTGTAGGTATTATTATCAATAGTGCTCTGGTGATAACCTTTGAAGCTTGCAATCTTGTTTTATATTCATCCTCAATATTTATAATTTCAAGTTTTCTACGTATTCTTAATAAGTATCCCTTTATTAGCGGTATTTTTTTGTAATACATATATAGCTTTTGGTACAATATTTCTGATGTAAAGGTTTTTTCTTTGGTACCTTCTCGTAATTCTCTTATACGTTTCATTTCGCCTTTATTTAATTGTTTTTTTAATAGGAAATATCCAATCAATATAACTATAAATAATACAGCTGTTACTCCAATTATATAGTATAATATTTGATTACTCATTGCTTCTTGTTCTCACCTCTTTAGCTTAATTTTTTGTTTTTTTACTTTTCCCCCAGTTTCTTTCTATAAATGCGTCAAATCCTGGAATATCTCTTTCATCCATATTGTTTCTCATTTCCTGCAAATTTTTATCTGAAATTTTATTTGTTATTACATATGCATCGTTATGGTATTCCATTATATTTACATATTTATATAGTTCTCTGTTTGTTACTTTTGTAAAATAATTTGTTGCATTGTCAATAAATTTATCCATTTTGCCTTCCATTGTTGATTGTTTTCTATGATCAAATGTATATTCATTTTTTTCTTCTACTGGTATACACTCAGTAACTCTTTCTATATAACGTCTTCCTCTAAAATCCTTTACTAAATGTATATCGAAATTTAATACTGATACAACCTGTTCTTCTGCTGTTCTTTCATCTTTGAATACTCCGGCTCTTAACATAGAGTTTCTAAGTGCTGTTACTAAATCTGGAAAAGTTTTAGCGTGGTGAGTAAATAAAGTAAATTTAGATGCAACCTGAGCCGATTGAATCATCCAAGATGCAACAGGGTCTGTTGCGACCTCACCTATGATATTAACACTACCATCAGTTTTCTTTTGAACATCTAGACAATCTTGTCCAGAAATAGTCTCAGTTTCACGCATTGATAATATATTTCTTGTTGGATATATTTTTCTTAAATGCAACTCAAATGCAGTTTCTGTAATACGAAGGTTCATTGTTTCATATATGTTTTCTATCATGGCCATAAGCATTGTTGTTTTACCACAACCTTGCTCACCTGTAAGTGATATTATTCTTGCACCTTTTACTAGGTATTTTAATAAATCTATTGCATTTTCTTTGCCATCTACTGTTATTATTTGTTCCAATGTTGCTCTTTTTACATCAAACTTTCTTACAAAGAAAGCCCAAGTTTCAGACATTGATGGACGAACAACAACAACACGAGAACCATCCTTCATTTCATTAATTTTATAACCATTTGTATCTGATAGCTGACCAGGATTATTGTATTTGTATATGTTTTGGCATACCCTTTTTAATTCACTTTCTTTTCCAAATGAAAGGAATGCTAATCTTATTGATTTACCTCTAAACATAATCCAAATACTATCACATGCTCTTGGTACCTTTTGCTCTGCAATCTGTCCTAAGTAATTTGCGTCTGTTTGCGCTACTTGACTTAGGAAGCTTTCTGGAAGTCCAGATACACCACCTGAAATACCATCTATATTCATATCTCTAATCTCATCAATACTGCTGTAACCTTTATAATGTTGATATATCCTTTGTACTAATATATTTAATTTATCAGAAAAATTTAAAGTGAAGTTTTCCTTTTTAAAAATATCATTTATTTCTTGTGCAGTAATTACATATGATGGTTTTTCTGTACCTTCAATATATTTTAATTCATCTAAATCATATTTTTTGATTATCTCTGCTAATGCTTCATATCCAAATTCTTTTTTATACATATAAAGTATAATTTCAAATTTGTCTTGTGCTGTAAGTAATGATGGAATATCAAAAGGAATAGATTTTGATATATTTACCTCATTAACTCCATATTCTCTAAAAAGTAAATCATAAATTATTTCTTTAACATATTTTTTGTCATTTACATCGCCATATGTACAGCCTTTTAAAGCTTTTCTTAATTCATATTTTTTTGCTTTTCTTCTTTTTAGTTCTTCTTCTGAAAGCCCAATATCATATAAGTTAATTTTTGTAATCTCATCCAATCTCTTCTTTACAAAATCTATCATAGCATCAACAGTAAAAGTTTTATCATCAACAACAATATCTTTTTCTTCTTCTGTATTTTTATTTCTATCAATATAGTATTTAATTAATATCCCTACTATTATTAATATAACGAATATGAGTAAAATATTTACTATACTATTAGCCATTATTTAAGAGCTCCTCTCTTTATTTAAATTTTCATTTGTAATGCTTTGACTCTATCAATTATTGCATTTTTTAACTTTTTTGTCGCTTCAATAAATGGGGCATTAGGATTTACATTTCTTACTTTTCTAAACTTTATAAAATAATCTGCAACTAATCCTTCATTTGTTGCTTCGAAATATGTATTATTATATGGAATAAATAAAATTTCTTTTTCTCTCATATATCTTGCTATATTTTTGCTAGTATACTTAGGAAGTCTTGGATTATAAGTTCCTATATTTAATATTATATTATCTTTTTTAAATATATCTTCTTGTTCTTTTAATTCTAAGAAATTATTTATATTACGAAGTCTTTGTGTAATATTTACAACTATAACATCTGAAACTGATAGTATTTTTTTTGTTGTTTCATTTTCAATATTAGTTTTTAAATCAATAAAAACATAGTCATAATATTTATTTGCTAACAACACAATGTTTTGTAAAGTCTCTTGCATTTTTTTGTATTCCTCTACATTCATTTTGTCTCCCTTTAAAAGTTCTAATCTGTTTTTAAATATTATTTTACTATAATTAGTAATAACCTCTGGTGAATTTCTATTACTATCAATAACTCTAATTAATCCAGAAAGTCCACTTCCAATATCTTGTTTCTGTTTTACTATCGTTTTTTTCGTTTGTGACCAAAATGCATCTTCGAGAGTTTTATCATTATTTGCTGTGTCTATCATCAATATTTTATAATTGTGTTCTATTGCCATATGTGTTGCTACAGCTGCCATTGACATTGTTTGTCCAGTTTCTATATTATCATTACTCCAAAATGTTATTATTGACATTTACAGTTCTCCCTTTTAAATATTCCTTAATATTTTTTTTACTTCTGCTTTATTTGTCGTAGGTTCAATTTCGAATACTACAGCCTCTAGTCCATCTTTGTATGTATCACTTAAATATTTAAATTTAATTTTTGATGTTCTTTGTCCCTCGATAATAGCAGTACTATCTCCCATATCATATGGAAAATATATCTTTTTTTCGCTCCACTGTATTGCATAATAGAACGATAAAAAGTTTAAATAATCATCTTCTTCTTGTGTCATCTCTCTGGAAAAAAGAATTTTTGTCATAACAGCTTTGTCTTTTATTTTACCAACAATTTCTAGTCCTTTTTTTAAAGAAAAGTTATCAAATGCAGTAACAAAAAAGTTTTTATCGTTCCTTATTGATTTTGTTTTTATATATGCTTCATGTGAATCTATATCAAAAAACAGCATATCATAATTTAAATTATCTACTGCTAGATATTTTTTTACTTCTTCCTCGTTTTCAAATCCTATCGCAATATCTATTCCTTCGTATTCAGTTACATATTTTTGACTTGGAGTAATACATGGCACTATATATCTTGCTCGACCGTACAATAGTCATATCTATAATCAAAACTTTTTTTCCTATTTCTGCAAATAGTTTAGCGACATATATTATCATATCCGTTTTATCGAATGCTCCAATAAAACCTATCTTTTTCAAGTGTCTACCCCCAATATTAATATCCTTCTAGTCCTTTTAAATATAATTCTTTTGCTTTTTCTAATTGCTCCTTCATTTTTTCTTGAACATTTGCACTATCTGTGCCATCCATTATATATGTGTTTAATGTTTTCTCTATTTCTGTTCTAACTTTAGCTCCTGTTGTATTCCATCTTTCAGTTAAAGCTCTTTTTGCTTCATCTACAATGTTAGGATTATCCCTCATTAATTCAATAATTGATTGCTTTGGTGCATATGTTTGAGTTGCTTTTGTTTGCATTCCTGGTTCTATATATTTTGTTGCATATATAAATCCTGAACTTGTTGTATAAGCATCTATAATTGCTGCACTCATAGTATTAATTTCTTCTTCATTTAGTAATAAGCCTATTGTAGTATCTTTTACACTCATTACACATTTTTTGCTCAAGATAATATAATCTTCTCCTGTTGGCATAAATAATCTCACATCAATATATTCTCCAACTATTGCTGTTGATTGCAAGCTTATCATATTAAACTCAACTAATCTTAACGAATTATCTGTTAAGTCATCTGTGTAAAGCATGCTTTTACCTAATATTGTTCCAGCCTTTAGTGCTATTTTACATTTATATGTTGTAGGAAATGGAACTGGTACAAGAGTATCATCCTGTTTGTATTGTGAAAATACTGCATCTGTAGGCACAACATTTGCTGTAATTTTAACTTCTTCTACCATTTCTGAAGTGATTTTATCTCCAGATTTCAATTCAATTCCTTCTTTTAATTTATAAACATAAGCTACTGCTCCCGTTGTTCCTTGTACTTCCATTTTTTCTTTAAATACTAAAATATAAAATAATGCACCAGCAATTATCGCTATAAGCAGAGTTAATATCACTCCTAAAAGAAATGAATTTCTAGCTTTTCTTTGCATTGGATTTGATGCCATTTTTTATTCCTCCTTAATAATTATTTTTAATTAATTTTACAACATTTTTCTACTAAAAACAATGTTTTTTATATTTGTAATATTTTTTTAATATTAATGTAATGTTTTTGTAATATTTTTATTCTATTTGTTTTCCAAAAATTTTCTAGTTTATTTTTTTACAAATTGCACATGATAATTATGAAAAGCTTTAAATTGCTTTTATATGTTATACTAGGAGGTGAAATTCATGGCAAGATCAAATTCTAACAGAACATTAGTTCCAGAAGCTAAAGATTCTTTAAACAAATTCAAATATGAAGTTGCAAATGAAGTTGGAGTTAATTTAAAACAAGGTTATAATGGAGATATATCAGCAAAAGACGCTGGTAAAATCGGTGGTCAAATGGTTAAAAAGATGATTGAACAAGCTGAACACAATATGAAATAGTTTTTGCGTAGCTAATTTACTTTAAGATACGTAAAAAAGGAATCTAACTAGATTTTTAATTTAATTAGATTCCTTTTAAATTTATGTGTTTTTTATTTTTCAGTTTTTAATTGTTTTTCAATTTTGTAAAGTCATTGTAGTTTCCATAATATGGTTTTGTTTTACAATCTTCTATATTTAAAACTTTATTAGCTAATGCATTTATAAAGAATCTATCATGAGAAACAAATAACACTGTGCCTTTATATTCTTTTAATGCCTCTCCAAACATTATCGTAACTCATCAAAATATAAATTTATCTATCTTGTCCTGAAAATTGTATAACATTTATTCCTGTTTCTTGATTTATATTTCTTATACTACCATCTTCAATCCCTTCTCTAATTATTTCTAATGCTTTTTGTTTATTTCTTGTTTGTATAGCTTTTATACCTATCCCTTGACTATTTACATCACATAAAATGGTAAAATGTTCTAATAATCTCGTTACATCTCTTATTTCTTCAACTTTTCTAACTTGATTTGGATCAGATATATCAATTTCTGTACTTGAAATCCATTCTTCTGAAAATTCAAAAGTTGGTTTATGAGTATATGGACTTGTTGTTAAATTACATACCGGCATAAATTTTTTAGGATTAATGTAATAAATAAAATTAGGTTTCCTTAACATTGCATGCTTCTTACCCTCTTCATCTGATACTACTTCAATGTTGTCGCCACCATAAATATAAGTTGATTCTCCTAGTTTTATCATTCCTGATTTGTTTCGTGCAATGTATGGATTATTACCATCAATCGGACTAGACGATGCAAATACTCCATCTACTCTTTCCGTTGCATAATGATTAGTTCTATCTATTGATTTTCTAATTATTCCTCCTTCTAGTTTTTCTGGAGAAACTGAAGTTATATGTGTAATTTCTATATTATTCTCTACAAACAATTTCTTTATTGCTTCGCCATATTCTTTCATTAAATGAAAAATTTCTTTTACTTCGTCACTAATTTCTATATCATCATTATCACTTCCGTGATTATCTCTTCTTTTTTGAAGGAAATCTAATGCTTCATCAATAGTTTCTTTACTATAAACCTCTAATTGTTTTGAATATTCTCTTGTAAGTAAATCTATTTTGTTTCGATATGTATGTATTTCCCTTTGATTTATTTTTTTCTTTTCTTCCTCACTTAATTCCCACGATGCCCTTTGCTTATTATTAGTCTCTACTTGATTACCGACTAGGCAATTCTTTTCTAGCTCCTCTTAGGTAACTTAATAATTTTTTCTTAAAATCAAAACCAAAAGGTTTATAAGAATCAATTATTTCTTCGTGATAATAAATTTCTGGATTACTATCATCAAATAATTCAGGTGTATTCATAACTCTATCTGCAAGGTTTAACCAATTAGTAGAAACACTTTTCACTGAACGATAACTAACTATTAATCCTCTTGAATGATTATTTTCAAAATTGGTAGAAACTCCACTTTTTGATAAAACTCTACCTACTTTCCTCAGTAATTCTATATTATCATCTGTAACTTTCAACATAACATACGCACTCTTACTTCCATGTCCTGAACAACAAAATATACTTGATGCTCCGTGATCATATGCTGTTTTTAAAAATGACGTTAAATTTTCATCACCCTCACCAAACTGAATAAAGCATTTATTTCTTTCTTCTTGGTTTAATTCTTCTAAATTAATATGCCCTGCTGTCGCTTCCACATCTTTTTCTAATTTTTTTATAATCCATTCTTTTATGCTCATATATAGCTCCTATTTTTTATCTCTCTTGTTTTTCTGTTTTATCTTTCCAAACAATATTGCTACTATCAACGATATTACAATAACTATTAGTCCCGCAAAACCAGTTGTATTGTCTTCACTTTCTATATTTTCAACAATTACATTTTCTTGAGTTTTAGCTTCTTCACTCCATATACCTACTTTTTCTTCTTTTGCTTTTTCTTCATTTTCTTGCAACATCCATGCATATTTATAATTATCTTGCAGCATATATGTTCTAGCTAATCCATTACTTATTAGCTCTTCTTGAAGTAAAGTATCGTCTACCCAAACCCATACTAATGGTCTTTCATATTTATCCGTTTCTGAAGCATTTTCATCATATTCTATCTCTATTTTATGTGCATTTTCTAATTTTCCTTTTGTATAATTACTTGCTTCTTTTCCATAAGGCTCCTCTCCTTTAGTCGGATGTACAGTTTCTGGCGTATCTATTCCTAAAAACCTTACTGTAATTTCTTTTCCATCTAATTCAAATTTTGCAGTATCCCCATCTACACTTTTACTATATTTCACTTCTATTTTTGTGGTATTTGAATTATTAATAGTATTTATAATATTAAAATGTTCATCGTAATATACTGCTGTTTTTATTATTTGCCATTTTTGTTCTTCTTCATTCCATTCTACCTGATGATAATGTCTTACTTTATTCTGTTTATGATATCCATAATATTTCCCATTGTATTCAGTAATTTCAGTTGAATTTTTATTATTCCATCCTGTTATATTTCCACCATGTGCATATACTCGTATATTAAACAATGTTACTAAAATTAATACAAGAACTATAACTTTATTTATGTTTCTCATTTAAACACCTACTTTTCATTTAGAGTATATCATATTTTGATTAAGATTTGTAAATTTTTGTAAAACTTTCTATACATTTATTGACTTTTTATTTATTGCATTCTAAAATGTATTTAGTTTATTTCTTTTATTTTTTATT
>SFKP01000039.1 GCA_004553715.1 Clostridiales bacterium | reverse complement strand
CAGTTATTCAATCACGCAGACCAAATAATCGAATAGATAAAGTACGCCATATGTTTAATAAAAAAGAAAATTAAGTTACTATTCGCTAAATTACAATTTGTTAAGTAGTTGATGATATGGATAAGTATTTAGAAATCAAAAAGATTTTTGTACTGTTTAGATGTGATTATGATAGAGAAAGGATGCTAATACAATTTGGTCTGTAAGCTATGATATTAAAAATAATAGCATTTATAGGATTGATGGAAATCCAAAAAGGAAAAAATATAAAATAGATACAAGGTTAAATTTAAAGAATAATTTTATGTTTAAGGTAAATCTAAGGCAATAGAAAATTTACTTTTTTCTGTTATAATATAAGTAATAATAATTTTAAAAGTGAGTTGATATGAAAATGAGAACAGAGAAACAAATATATGATACTATACTTAATTTTGCTAAAGCAGATGATAGAATTAGGGTGGTTACTTTAGAAGGTTCAAGAACAAATATTAATATTATACCAGATGATTTTCAAGATTATGATATTACTTTTTTTGTCACAGACATGCAGAGTTTTATTAATAGTGATGAGTGGCTTAATGTTTTTGGAGAGAGACTTATTATGCAAAAACCCGAGGATATGGAATTGTTTCCAAAAGAAGAAAAAGGGTATTCATATCTTATGTTATTTTGGGACGGAGTTAAAATAGATTTGACATTATTGCCATTAGAAGTTTTAGATGAATATTTTACTTGGGATAAATTAGTAAAATTATTATTAGATAAGGATAATCGTGTTACTAATATACCAGTACCTACAGATGAAGATTATTATATAGAACATCCGACAGCACGTTCTTTTGATGATTGCTGTAATGAATTTTGGAATACTGTAACATATGTAGTGAAAGGATTATGTCGAAAGGAAATTTTATTTGCAATCGACCATTTAAATAATATTGTGCGTATGGAATTACTGCGAATGATTTCATGGAAGGTTGGAATAGAGCAAGGTTATAGTTTTAGTCTAGGAAAAAACTATAAATTTTTAGAACGATATATTTCACCTGAATTATGGAAGAAAATTCTTGCTACATATAATATGGGGTCATATACAGAAATGTGGAAATCTTTAGAATTATGTATGGGAATTTTTAGAATGGTATCAAAAGAAGTGGCACAATGTTTAAATTATTTATATCCAGATTATGATAAAAATATTAGTAATTATGTTATAAGACAAAAAGAAAAATATCAAAGATAAAACATTTCTAACATTTGATGATAAAATAATTGGATATCAAAATTATAAAGAGGGCAACAAATTACAATTTATAGGGTAAAGATAATATTTTTGTGCCTTTAAATCCTATTCACTTACAAAACTTTTCTTATTATATATGTTAAATTGTATTCACTCTAAAAAGTTTGTTGTATTAAGAATGGTGTCGTGATAGATTCTGGTCATTGTGATGGACCAGAAACTCTTATGAGATTAAGAGAAATAGACAACTTTAATATTCCTGTTATTGTTTTAACTGTTTCAAAAGGAAAAAGAGATATGTTTGTTAATGGTTATGGATTTAATGAATATATGGAAAAACTCTTAACACAAGATAAAGTGATGGAAACATTACCAAAATTATTTAAAGATTTAGAATTTACAAAAATAGAAAGCAATAAGTCAGCATAAGACCTATTGCTTTTTTCTACCTAATAACTTATCTATTGAAAAAGGTTTATAGACAAGTGTTAAACTATACAAAAATGTTGTTGGTATTAAGTTTTTAGAATTTTCATAGTGTGCATAATTTGCTTGTGATGTATTGATTTTCTTTGCAACTTCTTCTTGTGTCATAGAATTTCTTTTACGAAGTATGCGAAGATTTTTTGATATTAAATCTATATCTATTTCTAATGGCAAATATGATTCATCATTTTTATTTGTTATACCAAACAAGTAATCAAGACTAAAGTTATAATGATTAGCATATTCAATTAATCTTCTTAATGGGATAGTATCTTTTCCAGTTTCCCAACCAGATATTGTAGTAAAGTTCAAATTAAAGAACTCTGCAATATCTTTTTGTTTTATATCAATATTTTCTCTACTATTTTTAAAGTTTTTAATTATCATTTTTTTCCCCCTATATAATTATTCCACTTACTAGGGCAAATATAATAATTCTAGGGAAAATAGACTATTGCGAACAGAAAATATTTGTATATTTGCACAATTCGACAAATTTTGCGATAGAAATATGATATATTTTTATTGAAATTACCAGAAAATATCGGAAAAAAGCATATTTTGATAGTTATAATCATTATATGAAATAGCATATTTCATATACTAAAATAAAAAAAATGACTTTTTGTATATAAATTTAGGCATTTCATAAACTATTTAGTTTTTGTGTCAAAAAATGTGGTACTATGTCGATGAAATTAAAAACGAAAGAGAAATCCATCAGATTACCAATGATGTTTTTTTAAAATCAGGGAGGGATAAGATGGATTTTTATTTATTATATAAAAATAATTTAGAAAGCATACACTAACTTTTAAGGGTTAATTGTGTGCTTTTTTGTTTTTATATAAGACAATTCCATTCTATGTACTTATTAAGCATAAACATGCTGAAGGAAAAAAATTATGAGAGATTTTTTGGCGTAGCTTTATAGAAATGTTTATGTTTATGTTCTAAAAATCTACGCATTAAGAGGTGTGTAGATTTGAGAATTGTCTTGATTGATTTCAATATAATTGCATATTTCAAAGTGAGTAGAAAAGATTTTATAGACTTTTCTGCTCATTTTGTGTTTTTAGCTCCTAAATGTAGAGGACCTCCTATTACTTGAATTAACTGAAATTTGAGTGAATAGGAGGTTTTTTTATGTCTAATGAAGAATTAGAAGATGATGTTGTACTTGCAAAATTTATAAATTATATGCAAAAAGCACTTTATCACATGAGATTAAATTATTTTAGAGATTATGAGAGAATGAGAGATTATGAGGTTGAACTAGAAGAAATTGAATGTCCAAATTCAAAAGATGTTATAAATGAAGATATATCAATTATAGGAGTTTTAAATGATACTGAAATTAAATTATTAAACCTATTATATACACAGGGACTAAGTTATAAGGAAATATCTGAAATAACAAATGAAAATATAGAAACTTTAAAGAAAAGGCGAACTAGAGCCTTAAAGAAATTAAAAAAGGTTATGGAGGAATGAGAAAATGCAATATAATACAGAGTTTTATAAATTATTAAGACAAGCTGTATATGATGATACAGCATTAGTAAGAGTATTAGACAAAATAATGAAACTTATAAATAGTAATTCTAAAGATGATGATGGGGAAATTAACGAGGATTTAAAGAGCGAATTGATTACATATTCTATTGAATTGATACGAAATAAAAAAATTTATAAAAAATTTGAAATTTGATGTCCACTTTTTCGATTTTTTTGTGCTGTTCATAGTAGAAGGGTTAAAAAACTTCTACTATGGTATGCACATTGAAAATTGAATAGATTTTATTAGAACGACAAGAACTACATTCTAGGTGGGGTAGCAACTATTTAGATATCTAATAAGAATGTTATCTTATTATGAAGTAGTTTGGATACTTTTGTATAGTCATAGAACGAGCGTAAAGTTATAGGAATAGACCATAATGTTTCTATAATGGTGCGTCCCACGCAATGAGTACAAACCAGAGTTCTGGGTGGTAGATAACCAATGTTGCTAGAAACAATAGCAATCTAATAAATGAATGGAACAATTAAAATTAAAATAATTTAACTATTAAAATGGAGGCTAAAATGTTAGATATTATTTCAATGATTATAATATTATTCTTTTTAATGGGACTACCTATGATTTTAATAATTATAGGTGGCAGTAAAAGTAAGTCAGAACAAGAAAGAACTTATGAATTAGAAGAAGAAGCACAATACTGGAGAGATTATGAAAAAGAACAAATAAGAAAGAAAAAAATTAGAAAAATAAAAATTAGGAGGTTTTTCAAATGGGTAAAGAACTTTATACATGGGAACAAGTAAGAGCTTATGGAGAAATTGCATTACATAATTTAACAAAATCAGCAAATGAAATAAATATGAGAAATTTTAAAAAGTGCATAGATCCACTACAAACTTTATATGCAAAAGATGGAGTGGAGGGAATGGCAGAATATTTAATGGATAAATATGAAAAATAAATAATAAAGAAAGATGTTAGTTTTTTACTAGTATCTTTTTTGAAAGGAAAAGTTATGGAGGAAATTAATCAATTAGAATACAAACTAAAGAAAAGCAAAGAAAATTTACAAGCAGATATTGCAAATAGAAGAATTGATAAAATTGATAATATTAGTATAGATTCTAATACTTCATTAGAATCGAGAATACTTAATTTCTTTCAAAAGATTAAAAATCCTTATGCAATTAGAGTTGGAAATATAGTAGTGGAAATGGAGTTTTCAGATAATTCTAATATATCTCCAATGGAGTGTATAGACGCTACTTTAATAAATGAATACAAAATGAGAGAAATGTCAAATGTGTAAATTTTAGAATTAAGGAATTTTTGCAAAATAGGATAAAATCAAAGGTTATGCTACTATTTGGGTGTAGGAGGTTTTAGAAAATGAAAAGAGGTAGAAAAAGTAAATATGATATTGAAATAAATAAATCAAAAGTTTGGAATGTTGCTGTATATATTAGATTATCAGTTCAAGATGGAGATAAAGCAGAAAGTAATAGTGTTATCAATCAGAAAGAACTTTTAAATATGTATTTGGAACAAAATAAAGAACTTAATGTTAAAGAATATTATATTGATGACGGATTTTCTGGAACAACTTTTGATAGACCTGCTTTCAAGAAAATGATGAAAGATATAGAAAAAGAAATAGTAAATACAGTTATAGTAAAAGATTTATCTCGTTTTGGAAGAAACTATATTGAAGTTGGAAATAAGATAAATTCATTTATGAAAGATAATATAAGATTTATATCTGTTTGTGAAAAGATAGATAGTTATAAAGATAAAAAGTCAGTAGATGATATTATTTTTCCTTTAAAAAATATAATGAATGAAATGTATTGCAAAGATGTATCAGATAAATTGATAAAGACATTTGAGGTTATGAAAAAAGAGGGAAAATATATAGGGGGAATACCACCTTTTGGCTATATAAGAGATGAAAATAATAAACACAAACTAATAGTAGATGAGGCTTCAGCAAGTGTTGTAAGAAGAATATTTGATTTATGCGAATCTGGAATTGGTAATGTGTTAATTACTAAAGAATTAAATGAAAAAAATGTATTAACACCAAGTGAATATAACTGTAAGATTTTAAAAATCACATCATCAAGTAGTAAAGTTGCAAAACAATGGACAGCAAGTATTGTCGGAAAGATATTAGATAATAGAGTTTATTGTGGGGATTTAGTTCAAAACAAGACAAGAGGAATTAGTTATAAAGTACATAAGAGATTAAAAAACGATGAAGAAGATTACATTATAATTGAAAATGCACATGAACCAATTATAGAAAAAGAAAGATTTTTTAATATACAAAAAATAAGAAAAGATAGAAAGTTTAATTGGAACAGAAGAATAGAAAATATTTCTATATTTGACGGAATTGTATTTTGCAGTAATTGTAATAAGCCATTAGTAGCAACTATAAAAGAAAAAAGTATGATAAATGATACTGAAATTGAAAAATATGTATTGGAATGTAAAGAATGCAATAATCAAAATGATAAACCTTATGTAATAGATATGGACAAGTTAAAAATATGTATTTTTAGAAGTATTAAATATCATATAGATTTACTAAATGGATTTGAAAATGCAAGATTATCTGTTAAAGAAAATAAAGAATATGCAGACAAAATAAAAGAGAATGTTGAGAATTTAAAAAATAAATTAGAAAGACTTGATAAAGAAAGAACAAAATATTTCACAAAATTCAGAGATATGGAAATTGACGAGCAAGAATATATTGCTTTTATCAGAGAGAATGTTAAAGAGGAAGAAAATATAAAGGAACAAATTAAAAAAGAAAAAGCAAAGTTAATGGAGGCAAGATTAAGTTATAAGAATGTTGCTGAAAATAACTGGGTAGATACTTTAATGAAATATAAAAATCAAAGGAAGATTACAAAAGAAATGTTAAATGACTTAATAGAAAAAATTTATATCAATAATGATGGTAGAAAAATTAAATTAGTATTTAAGTATGAAGACGCTTTTAAGTTAGCAATGGATTATTTGAAAATTGTAAAGGAAGGGGGAAATACTAATGCCTAGACAAAGTAAATATAATAAAGAAGAAAAAGATAATGTGAAAAGTTATCAATATAAAGCAGCAATATATATAAGATTATCAGTAGAAGATGGAGATAAAGAAGAAAGTAATAGTATAACAAATCAAAGAATGTTATTAAATCAATTTTTAAAAGATAATTCAGATATTGAAGTATATGATTATTATACAGATGATGGATTTTCTGGAACTACTTTTAATAGACCAGGATTTGAAAAATTGTTAGAAGACTTATATGAAAAGAAATTTAATACTGTTATTGTAAAAGATTTATCAAGATTAGGAAGAAACTATATTGAAGTTGGAAATTATATTGAAAAAGTATTTCCTTTATATAATATAAGATTTATTGCAGTTAATGACCAAATAGATAGCATAAAAAATCCTGAATCAGTTAATAGCATAATTGTACCTTTTAAAAATTTAATAAATGACGAATACTGTCGAGATATATCAAATAAAATAAAGGCAGTATTAAATGTAAAAATGAAAAAAGGAGAATATGTTGGAGCTTATGCACCTTATGGATATATCAAAGATCCAGATGATGTACATCATTTAATTATTGATGAAGATGCAGCAAAAGTCGTTAGAATGATATATGAACTTACTTTAAATGGATATGGAAGAACAGCAATAGCAAAAAAATTAAATGAATTAGGAATATTAAATCCAACAGGACATAGAGCAATAGATTTAAAAATGAAAACACCATTTAAGAATAATACCGATAAAGTTACATATTCTTGGTGTTCAACAACAATTAGAGATATTTTACGAAATCAAATGTATTGTGGAGATTTAGTTCAAAACAAAGGAAAACTAATTAGTTATAAAATACATAAAAGAGTATTAGTACCACAAGAAGAATGGATTATTGTAAAAGATACACATGATGCAATTATAGATAGAGATACATTTAATAAGGTACAAAAAGCAATACTAAACAGAGATACAAGAATGAATACAGATGGAAAAATATCCATATTTGCAGGACATATTAAATGTGGAGATTGCCAAAGGGCAATGAGTAAAAAGATACCAGGAAAATATAAAGGACAACCTAGAAATTATTATCATTATATGTGTTCTGCATATATGAGGTCTGGTGGAGAAATTTGTACAAAGCATAGTATAAAAAATGATGAATTAGAAAAAGCAGTTTTAGAAAGCGTAAAAGTTCAAATTGGACTTATAATAGATATGAAAAGAATAAAAGGACAAATAGATAGTAAAACATTTAATGATAATCGTAGAAGTTATTTGCTAGAAAATATCAATAAATGTGAAGAAACATTGAATATTAAAAGAAAGTTAAGAAAAGAGGCTTACGAGGATTGGAAATTAGGCATTATTACAGAAAAGGAATATAATGACTACACCCAAGAATACGGAAGGCAAATAAGGGAAAATGAAGCATATATTGAAGAAAACTATAAAGAATTACAGAATTTAGACAAAATGAGTACCTCTGGAGAATGGATTGAATATTTTGAAAAATATCAGAATGTAAATTCATTATCAAGAGAACTTATAGATGGACTAATAGATGATATATATGTTTATGAAGATAAGAAAATTAAAGTTAAGTTTAAATATGAAGATGAATACAATTATTTAATTCAATATATAAAAAGAAGAAAGGGAGATATACTTTAAAGAGAATTTATCTCTCTTTTTTCGGTAATTTTATAGAAAAAAATTAAATTTTATGATATAATTTGAAAAGTTTTAAGGAGGTTATATATTATAACCGCAAAAACTTAAAAAACTTATGTATGAACACTTACATAAGATTATGAAAAATACGAAAAACAAGAAAAAATGGCGAATAAAAGCCTCAAAACCCTTGATATTATAACTGTTTTAATGAAGAACGACAGGGTACGCGAATTTAAATGGTTAGATACGAGGAGTTGAGAGGAGGATAGATATTTAAATCGCAAAAAATAATATTCCATTCTATGTAAAGCAAGGTTTTGATAAATATGAGAAAACAATAAAAAATTCAGAAAAAGACATATATTTTAAGCAAATTGATAAAAATAATATCAATA
>SFKP01000038.1 GCA_004553715.1 Clostridiales bacterium | reverse complement strand
TCTCATCAACGTTTATATTCATTACGTAATATATTATATCTTAAGTTTCTATGTTTTTCAAGTATTAAATGTAAATTTTGTCCATTTTATGTTAATGTTAAGGCCCCAATTTTCAAATTAGTAGCTCCGCGTGTCGGTTGCACTTTTCTTTTCGTGCTTTAGCCTCAGAAAAGGAAATGTCCAACCGACAGCAAGATGGAGCGGATTATATATTAATTAATCTGAACTGTAACCATTTTATTAATCATTCCATTAATTTTTATTATATGTTTGTTTTCTATCTCGCCATATTTACAAAAAACTTTGTCTCCTAGCTTTGTTGCTTTTTTATATGTTATTCTTATATTATTATATGGTCCATTATTATATACTTCAGTTGGTAATGCATCATTTGCTAAATCCAAATAATATATATTATGCATGTGATTATTAAAATCTATATCTCTTTTTTGAACTGTATATTCTAAAGTTTGCATAAAACTGGTTGGTTCTTCAATTTTTTCTATTTCTCTTTCTTTAAATGCGCATTTTTCTTCTATTTTATGTGCTGATACAACTTTTTCATCCATTTTAGCTATTTTTGATGTATCTATATTTACTAATACCCATTTGCTTGTACCTATTATGATTAATTCTCCTTGTTTATTATATACTTCATAATCTCTATAAATCGTAGCTTTTCTGATATCTCTTGCCCAAGTTTTAACAACTAGCTTTTCACCATATGTTGGTCTTTTGATTATTTTTACTTTCCATTCTAATAAGACCCAACTTACTCGTGTTTTTACAATATCTAGTATTCCATAACCGATAGAATCTGCATGATAACAAGCAATATCCTCTAGCATTTCTAATATTGTTTTATTTCTTATTAAATTATTTTTTTCAACGCCTCTAACTCCGATTTTATATTCTTCTTGATATATCATTTTTACCTCTAATCTAATTTTTCCTTTGCCTTTATTACCCACCTATGTTTACTATCATTTGTACATGTAATCAATGTAACATGTTTTTCATTACCTACCAATTGACTAGTACATTCTAAGTCATCTGGAGTTATTGTATATTTGTCAAATACTTCATAAGTAATAGTTCTTCCACTTAAATCTGTTATTTCTATGTAATCTCCATTTTCCAATGTTGGTATTTTGCTAAAGAATTTCGAATTTCTATAGTTGTGCGCTACTATGCATAAATTTCCCTTTTGATTTGGATTTGGTCCCCAAAATTTACAAGGTGCAATTTTTAGTAATTCATCAGAAGTTTCTGATAATATTGGATAGTTTACATTTATTTTTGGTATATTAATTACTCCTATTGTATAATATTCTGTTCCACTTTTTGTTCTTGTTTTTTGAATATTATCAGTTTCTGCATATACCTCTTCTACTAACTCATCAACATCCTCTTCTTGTGCTAATGCGGAATTAAGCACAACAACTATTGTTTCTTCTACAATTTCTGGTTCTACAAAATCAATTCCTGTTAAAATTTCCTTAGATACTTGTTCGCTTTTTTGTCTATCATATTCTGCTGCATAATAAAAAAACAGAAAGAATAAATTGCAATCTAAATGCAACCTTTTTTTTCTTCATATCTGGTGTTACATATAATTTTTCTGATACAAGAATCTGATTCATTTTTTCCCCTTCTTTAAATATTAATCATTTTAATTTTAACATAATTCTTCAAGTTTTTCAATCACTTTTTCTATAATTTCCATAGGTGTAGATGCTCCTGCCATTACACCTATAGTTTCATATTTTTTAAAATTTTCCGCATCAATTTCTTTTTCTGTTTCTACAAAAAATACATCTTTGCAATACTTGTTTGCAATGTCAAAAAGCTTTGTAGTGTTTGAACTGTTCTTACCTCCAATTATTATCATTGTTTGAACCTCTTTAGCAATTTTAGAAGTTTCTTCTTGCCTTTGCTTTGTTGATAAACAAATTGTATTTATTACTTCTAAATCATTGCCATTTATTAGCTTTTTAAGTTCTTTTTCTATTACCTCAAATTTTTCTAGGCTATACGTCGTTTGTGATATTAATAACGCTTTTTTTAGCCCTGATTTTTTAAATATACCTACAGCTTCTTCTACATTTTCAATATTTTCTATTATAGAATAATTATCTTTACAAAATCCAATAATTCCAATTACCTCTGGATGATTACTTGCTCCAGTTAGAAATATATAATACCCTTTTTCTATATATTCCTTTGCTATATTATGTATTTTTAAAACCTTAGGGCAAGTTAAATCTATTATACTTAATCCTAATTCTTTTGCTTTTTTATATGTTTTTTCTGGCTCTCCGTGTGCTCTTATTATGACTTTTCCTTTTGCATCTTCTATTTTATCAATAAAAATCATACCTTCTTGTTGTAGTTTTTTTGTTATACATTTATTATGTACTAGCTCTCCTAGGCAATATATTTTATTGTTTTCTTCTAATGCTTGATTTGCTTCATCTAAAGCTCTTTTTACACCGAAGCACACTCCAGCGGTTTTCCCTAATAATATTTTCATTTTATTCTTTCCTTTTATTTATTAAATCATTTTTAAAATTTCTTCTTTTAATACTTTTACAATATCTTCTTGTTTTACCTTTTTAATAATCTCGCCCTTTTTGAATAGCAAACCTTCTTTTATACCTCCTGCTATACCTATATCTGCGTGTCTTGCCTCATTGGGTCCATTTACTCCACACCCCATAACTGCTACTGTCATATTGCTTTTAATTGTCTGTAAAAACTCTTCTATTTCATTTGCTATTGGTATTAAATCATATTGTATTCTTCCACATGTTGGGCAAGCAATTAGTGTTGGTGATTCATTATATAATTTACAATTTTTTAATATTTCTTTTGCGACTTTAATTTCTTTTACCGGATCTGCTGAAAGTGACACTCTAATAGTATCACCAATTCCTTCTTTAAGCAAAATGCCTAATCCAATGCTAGAGCTAATGGTTCCACTAAATTCTGTACCTGCATGTGTTACACCTAAATGTAGAGGATAATTTATAGTATTTGCCGCTTCTTCATAGCTTTCTATACATAAATTTAAATCTGATGCTTTTAATGATAAAGCAATATTGGTAAAATCTAATTCTTCTAATATTTTTATATGTCTTAACCCTGCCTCAACCATTCCTTTTGCTGTAGGTTTCCCATATTTTTCTAATATGTCTTTAGGAAGCGAACCACTATTTACTCCAATCCTAATCGGAATATTTTTTTCTTTGCAAATATCAACTACTTGTTTTACTCTATCTATTGAACCGAATATTCCCTGGATTTATTCTTATTTTATCCACTCCCGCTTTTGCAGCTTCTAATGCTATTCTATAATCGAAATGTATGTCTGAAACAATTGGTATATGTATTTTCTTTTTAATTTCTTTTATTGCTTTTGCATCTTCTGTGTCTAAACATGCAACTCGTATAATCTCACAACCAGCATCTTCTAACTTTAAAATTTGGTCTACCGTTTTTTCTACATCTTTTGTTTTTGTATTTGTCATAGACTGTATTACTACTTTATTTTGTCCACCTATTTGAACATTTCCTACCATTATTTTTTTTGTTTCATTTCTTTTTACGATTTTTACCACCTCATTTTTTATAATTTTACCATATATATTTTATTTTTCAAATAGTAATTAAGTCAAATTCTTTAAAAATATTTACTTTTGAGCAAAATATGATATAATTATTATTGGATTGGAGTTGAATAAATGGAGTCAAATGTAGATATGGAAGAATTGCAATATCAAGCATTTCAAGAATTAGAAGAAATTGTTAATTCTTGTGATGATATTGATACTCTTATTGATGCCATATTTGAGTGGCAAACAAAATATAGAATAGTTGATATAGAAATGTTTTTTGTAGATGAAGAATTAGCCATCAAAGCTAAGAATTTACTTTCTAAAGCTTTTGAAAAATTTAAAGAAAAACAAGAAGCCGAACAAGTTTTAGTTCACTCTCTTCAGAAAAAAACTTTTTTAAGATTATATGATATTTGTTCAGATGCTAAAAATTATAAAGATTTTGAAACAACTTCTGAAAGATTAAAAGATTGGCTAAAAGACCATCCAGAAAATACTTGGGATTCATTTGAACCTAATTATAAAGAATATTTCGAAAAATTTGCTAATGAAAAGTATTTAGATTTTATTACAGGTCATTCTAAGCAAGATGAAGTTGTTCAATCCTTAGAAGACATCGTTGATTATTCTATTAGATACTCTAATTTTAGTTTTTTTGAAGAAAATGTACAAATTTGGGATTCAAATTATGCAAATAGAGATAATTTTTTAAGTTCAGACAATAAAAATAAAATTGATGAATTAATAGAAGAAGGCTATAAAAGGCTTACTCCACCTGAAATAGATGAATCTTCTCTTTCAGAATTTGAAACCCCTGCAGGAGCTATACTTTTGCAGTCTCTTTCAAATGCTATGACTTCTTCTGATAAAGCTAAAGCAACTATTGATTGGTTTGCTGATAACGCAGCTGCTGTTGCAACATTGCCTAATAAAGATTATCAAAAAATTTCAGAACTTGTTGCAGAAAAATTCAAAATAAATGTCATTCCAACAAGTGCTACTTTTACTAACGAAGATATTACAAGTAATTTATCAATATCAGATAAAAGAAATAGCGCAATTAATTATATTGTTTATAAAATGAATTCGTCAAATGGTCTTACTGTAGAAGACAAAATTCTTTTTGAGGAATTATCTATAGCTCCTACTTTAAGTGTTTCCAAACTTTTACCAGACATTGTTATCAGTAATGAATTAATTAAACAAGAAGATGAAATTCTATCAGTTGAAGAACCAATTGCAGAACCTGAACCTGTTGAAGTAGGAAGCCTAGTTGAAACAGTTCAAGAAATTGAACCAGTTGAAGAAATGGAAAATATCTCTACTGAAGAATCAATTGCAGAACCTGAACCTGTTGAAGTAGGAAGCCTAGTTGAAACAGTTCAAGAAATTGAACCAGTTGAAGAAATAGAAAATATCCCTACTGAAGAATCAATTGCAGAACCTGAACCTGTTGAAGTAGGAGGCCTAGTTGAAACAGTTCAAGAAATTGAACCAGTTGAAGAAATGGAAAATATCCCTACTGAAGAATCAATTGCAGAACCTGAACCTGTTGAAGTAGGAGGCCTAGTTGAAACAGTTCAAGAAATTGAACCAGTTGAAGGAATGGAAAATATCCCTACTGAAGAATCAATTGCAGAACCTGAACCTGTTGAAGTAGGAAGCCTAGTTGAAACAGTTCAAGAAATTGAACCAGTTGAAGAAATGGAAAATATCCCTACTGAAGAATCAATTGCAGAACCTGAACCTACAAAAACAGGCAGTCAAATTAAAGAAGCAACACCAAAAGAAGTAATTAAATCACATGAAGACACTATACCTGAAGCACAAATTATAAAATCTAATTTTTCAGAAGTTGAAGAACCTGAATTAGAAAAAATTGAAAAAACTATTGAAAAACCACTAGAAAAACTTAACTCTTCCTCTGTTGAAAATTTTTATGAAGATTCTGAAACCAAACCACCAGTTGAAAACCCTGGATTAACACAAACTAAAAAGCCTTTTAGTAAAATTGTTGCTTGGTTAAAAAAACCAACTAGATTTGACAGTGTTGAAATTGTTGCAGAAACAATTGAAAATGAGGAAGAAAAAAATAACATAGAAAATCAAAAAATAAAAGATAATTAAGAAGGATAATTGCTTATCCTTCTTATTCGTTTGTTACCACTAAAACTGTTTCTAATTTAGAAAAATTTACAGCTGTTTCTATTATAGCATATCTTTCAGTAATATTTTTTGCTTGCACTATTTCTTTTAACGTTCCAATTAATATTCCTTTTGGATATATTCCACCTAATCCAGAAGTTTCTATAGTATCACCTATTACTAAATCTGCCTCTGTTGGAATATATGTTGCTTTTAAAGTATTATTGCTTCCTAAAATTCCTTTTACTATTACTCCATCTCTTGAGATTTTCATAGTTCCACTTATACTGGTTGCAGGGTCTATTATTGGTTGTACCTTTGATGTGGTATCTGTTACAGAAATGGTATATCCTACTAATCCTTCTGATGCTATTACTGGCATATTTACAGTAATTCCGTCTGTTTTTCCTACATTTATAATCATTGTACTACTTAAATTACTAACATCTTTATTTATTATATATGCTGGAATTGTTTCATATTCAGTATATTTGTCTGCCATATTTGCATATTCTCTTAATGTTGCATTTTCTGCTTTTATAATCTCTAATTCTCGCACTTGTTCTTCTAATTCTTTGTTTTTTGTTTTTAAATTCTCATTTTCTTTTTTTAATTCATCAATACTTTCAAAAAACGAGTTATTGCCTGCAATTTTATTCTTTAGATATGTTAAACTATTTTGAATCGGCATTACCATTTTATTTACGATATTTTCTATTTTTGAAAAGTTTTTAACATTTAGATTCGTTATTATTACAAGAATTATAAGAATAATAGCAGTAATAATAGCACCTATTATGCTTGTCTTTCTATTTTGTTTCATTCTAATCTTCCTACCTTCTTCTTGAATCTATTAAAACATTTCTTAGGTTCTCCAAATCATCTAGTGTTTTTTCTGTACCTTTTACTACACTTTCCATTGGATTTTCAGCAATATAAACTGGCATATCAGTCTTTTTACTTAATAATTTATCTATCTCCCTAATTAATGCTCCTCCACCACATAGAACGATTCCTCTTTGAACTATATCTGATGCAAGTTCTGGTGGTGTTTTTTCTAAGGTTTGTTTTACAATATCAGTTATTTCGTTTATAGAATCTTGTATTGCTTCTAATATTTGATTAGAATTTACTTCTATTGTTTTTGGCAAGCCTGTTAAATAATCTCTTCCTTTAACAGACATGGTAAGTTCTGTCATAAGTGGCATTGCTGCGCCTAATTCTTTTTTTATTTGCTCAGCAGTTGTTTCTCCAATTGCTAGTCCTAATTGGCGTTTAAAATAATTTACTATATCCTGGTCTAATTCATCCCCTGCAATTTTTATAGAATTACTGGTAACTATTCCTCCTAATGAAATTACTGCAACTTCTGTAGTTCCTCCTCCAATATCCACTATTATATTTCCAGTTGGCTCTGCAACATCTAAATTTGAACCAATTGCTGCAGCCATTGGTTCTTCAATTAAAAATACTTCTCTTGCTCCTGCTCTTATAATAGATTCTTCTACTGCTCTTTCTTCTACTTCTGTAATTCCTGAAGGTACTCCTACTACAACTCTTGGCTTTCCTAAGTTGTACCTTTGGCACATTTTATTTACAACATGCTTAAGCATAATTTGTGTGGCTGTAAAATCTGCAATAACGCCATCTTTTAATGGTCTTACTGCTTTTATATTCTTAGGAGTTCTTCCTAACATTTCTTTTGCTTCAAATCCTGTTGCAAGAATTTGATTTGTATTCTCATCTATTGCCACAACACATGGCTCTGATAATACAATTCCTTTCCCTGCTATAGTTATTAATAAATTCGATGTTCCCAAATCTATTCCAATATCTTTTCCTTTTAAATTAAATAAACTCATTTTTTGTACCATTTCCTCTCTTCAAAATACTAGTATATGTTCCATCTCCAATTACTATATGATCTAATAGATCTATTCCCATTAAACTTGATGCTTCATAAATTCTGTCTGTTAATTTATAATCATTTTTACTTGGTCCGTGCATCTCCACTTGGGTGATTATGAACTAATATTATCTTTGGTACTTGTAATTTTATAGCCTCTGCTAAAACATCTTTTGGTTCTAAATAAGCAAAATTTGCTCCGCCTAGAGATATGTTTATTATTTTAAGTACCAAATTCTTTGTGTTTAAAAGTATAACTTTTGCCACTTCTCTTTTTTCATATCTTAGCTCTGGCATGAGCAAATTAACTACATCTTCTGGAGTTTTTATTTTTATCATTTGATTATTAATTGGTCTAGACATTCTTTTTGATAGTTCGCATACTGCCTTCAGCTGAATTGCCTTAACTTTGCCTATTCCTTTTATTTGCATAAATTCTTGAATAGAAATATCTTGCAAGAATCTTAAAGATTTAACATTGTCATTATTTCCTAGATTTAATATTTGCTGTGCTATTGAAATCACTGATTGCTCTCTTGTTCCTGTTTTTATTATTATTGCCAATAATTCTGCATTTGATAAGGTTTCTTCTCCAAACCTTTCTAATTTTTCATAGGGTCTTTCTAATTCTGGTAGGTTTTTAATTAACATTTATTATCCTTTCTTAAAAGCCCCCATCACATTTTAAACTTTTCTATATATAAAAACAGCTATTGCCATTCCAATAATACTTGCAATATTTATTTTAAACATTAGCCCAAATGTTATAGAAATTACTTTAAGATTTAATTCTATTGGACTAGATAGTCCAAAGCTTTCACCATAAGAAAGCCACCAAAGGAAATCTACTTGTCCTGCTAATTCTCCAAGTAATCCTCCGAATTACTATTCCAGATAATAAAAATACTAATAATACCCATATATTCTTTTGTTTTGTAGCCATTTTTTCTCCTTTTCTTATGTATCATTTTTTTGTTATAAATCTCTGTGTTATTGTATACAATTTTTCATAGTTTTGCAAGACATTTTCTAAAGTTTATTTTCTAAAGTTTGTGGGTTTGTCAAACATATGTCACACTCTATTGAAAATACTGATATTGAAATACCTAATATGCATTTTTTGAACTTTAACCTTGTATATATTCTAA
>SFKP01000007.1 GCA_004553715.1 Clostridiales bacterium | reverse complement strand
CGAGCAACACTCCACATGGCTAGTATACGGAAACATATCTACAGGTTGTACTTCTTTTATTTCATATTTTTCTTCTAATGCTTTTAAATCTCTTGCATGTGTCGCAGGATTGCAGCTTATGTAAATTATTTGTTCTGGCTGTAATTGTTTTAATATTTCTTTTGTTTTATTATCTAAACCTTTTCTTGGAGGGTCCACAAATACTATATTAGGTTTTATTTTGTCTTTTTTTATGATTTTTGGCAATACTTTTTCTACATCTCCTGCAAAAAATTCTATATTGTCAATTTGATTTATTTTAGCATTATATTTCGCATCTTCTATTGCTTCTTCTACAATTTCTATTCCATATACTTTTTTAAAATATCTTGATGCAAATATTCCAATTGTACCAATGCCACAATATAGGTCTAATGCCATATTATTACTTTTATTGTTTAAAAACTTTATCGCAGTATTATATAATATTTCAGTTTGTATAGGATTTACTTGGTAAAATGATAACGGTGATATTTTAAATTTATAGTCTCCTAGTATATCATATATGTATCCTTCTCCAAAAATTACTTCATTTCTATTTCCAAGTATTACGTTTGTGTTTTTTGTATTATAGTTTTTTACTATTGATTTTATGTTTGTATGTTTAGTAGTTATATATTCTATAAGCTCTTTTTCCTTTTGCACCTCATTATCATTTACCACTAATGTCACTAGAACTTCATTTGTTTTTATTCCTATTCTTATTACTATATGTCTTAATGTACCTGTTAAGGTTTTTTCATTATATGGTTTCGTGCCACTATTTTTTATAAATTCAAAAAGGTCATTCACAATATTTTGGCATTCTTCATTTTGTATAAAACATTTTTCTGTTGGGATAATATTATGCGTTCTACTAGAATAGATTCCCATTATTGGTGTATTCTCCGCACTTATTCCCACAGGGTATTGTAGTTTGTTTCTATAATAATATGGGTCTTTCATACCAATTACATTATTTACTTTAGGAGCTTTTCGAAGCTCTTTTTCTAAGCAGTTTTCAACAATTGCTTTTTTTATATTTAAAGTTTCGTTATATTCAATATGTCTTAGGTTGCAACCACCACATTTTTTATATGTTAAACAATCCTCCGCTGTTCTTACATTTGAAGGCTTTAATATTTCTATTATTTTTGCAAAACAATAACTTTTATTTACTTTTAATATTTTTATCTTTACCTCTTCACCTTTTATTGCCTCTGGTATAAACACTGTTATCCCATCTATTTTTGCAATACCTTCTCCAGAACATCCATTATCTATAATGCATACAATATATTCTTCATTTTTCTTCATATTTGGCTTCCTTATATTATGAAAGCCTCATCAAATGAGGCTTTTACATTATTCTTATTCTTCTTCATCTAAGAAATTAAATTCATCTTTAAATTTGTCTTTAAATATTTGGAATACTGCATTTAATTCCTCTTGATCTTCTATTCCTATATAAGATTCTTCATCTCCATCTAATGAGTCTTGTTCAACTTTTAGTATAACAACTTCTCCTGGTTCTTCTTCATCTTCGTCTTCATCAACTGGTAATAATACTACATATTCTTCTGAATTGTATTCTATTAAATCTAAAAATTCAAATTGAATTTCATTTCCTTCCTCATCATTTAATATTATGATATTATCTAAATTTTCTTCATTTATATTATTCTCTTCGTCCATTTTATTTTCTCCTTTCAATTAATATAATAATTTTATACCATATATTTTTATTATTTGCAATATTATTAATAATTATTTTTTTATTTTATTGCTCGTTAATGGTATTGCCTTTCAATCCGCTCCATCTTGCGGGATATAGGACTTTTCCTTTTTTCTTAGGTTCGAAAAACATACCATAGTATATCTTATAGAAATTATATCTTATATTCAATATTTTCCATAAACGGAAATAGTTCTTTTACACTTTTTAAAGTTATTATCTGTTCTTTAGGATGTGGTCCTTTCTTTTGCTCTGTTATCATCTTTTTTAAATAGCAATTTTGATTAACTTTTGTAAGTAGATACCTTATATCCATGTATGTATAATAAATTTGATACCCTTCTGATAATTCCTTCCATAATCTTTCAAATGTATATTCTTTCATTTTTTCATCACATTCCTTTTCAATGAGTAAGCTTCTCAAATTCTTCTTCATCAATTATCTTTACTCCTAATTCTTCTGCTTTTAAAAGCTTGCTCCCGAGCCTCACTTCCGGCTAATACAAAGTCTGTTTTTTTAGAAACTGATGAACTTGTTTTCCCTCCAAAGCTTTCAATTATTCTACTTGCTTCTTCTCTTGTATAATTTTCCAAACTTCCTGTAAGTACAAAAGTTTTTCCTGAAAATCTATCATCTATATTTTGGTTTTCTGTTGTTTCCATATTTACATTTGCGTTTTTTAATTTGTCGATTAAATCTTTAGTTTGAGATTGTTTAAAGAAATCATATATGCTTTTTGCTGTTACTTCTCCAATATCATCAATTTCGTATAATTCATCCATCGTTGCATTCATTAGGTTATCTATTGTTTTAAATTTTGTAGCCAAAATTTTTGCAAGTTTTGTTCCAACATTTCGTATACCAAGTGCAGTAATTAGCTTATCTAAGCTGTTTTGTTTGCTTTTTTCTATTGCATCTATAAGGTTTGTTGCAAATTTTGTTCCATCCTTTTTTAAACCTTTTATATCTTCTAATTTTAAATAGTAAATATCTGCGATATTTTTTATAAGTTTTTTGTCAAGCAATGTTTCTACAATCTTATCTCCTAAGCCTACGATATTCATTCCTTCTTTTGATACAAAATGTATAATGTTTCTTAAATTTCTTGCTGGACATTCTATACCAATACATCTTGTTGCTGCTTCGCCTTCTTCACGGATTGCAGGCATTCCACATACTGGGCAAACTGTTGGCATTTGAAATTCAATTTCATTACCTGTTCGTTTATCTATCAATGATTTTACTATCTCTGGAATCACATCTCCTGCTTTCTGAATAATAACATGGTCGCCTATTTTTAATCCCTTTTCTTTGATGAAATCTGCATTGTGCAAGGTTGTTTTTGATATTGTTGATCCTGCCACTTTTACTGGTTCTAAAATTGCCATTGGTGTGATTACTCCAGTTCTTCCCACTTGGCAAATTATATCTTTTAAAATTGTTTCTTTTTGTTCTGGTGGATATTTATATGCTATTGCCCATTTTGGAGTTTTAAAATTAGTTCCAATGATTTCTCTTAACTCCAAATCGTCCACTTTTATTACTGCTCCATCAATACCAAAAGTTAGAGCTTCCCTATTTTCGCCAATTTCATGAATTTTTTCTATACATTCATTTATATTATTACAAAGTATTTTTACTGGGTTTACTTGAAATCCTAGTTTTTCTAGTTTTAATAAGGATTCATAATGGGAAGTAAATTTTATGTCATTACTTTCTTGAACATTAAAAATATATATATCTAAAGGTCTCGATTTTGTTATATTTGAATCTAATTGCCTTAGTGAACCTGCAGCCAAATTTCTTGCATTTGCAAACTTTTCGCATTCTTCTAAATCTTCATTTAATTTTTCAAAATTTTCTTTGCTAATAAAAACTTCTCCTCTTACTATAATGTCTATTTTTTCGTTTAATATTTTAGGAATACTTTATCTTCTCCTACTGTTCCGTTTCCTCTTGTTGCACCTCTTACGAATTTTCCATCTTTATATTCTAGTGCAACTGATAATCCATCTATCTTTGTTTCAACAACATATTTTAATTCTTTTTTGTTTTCGCTTGCTATTTTTTGCATTCTTGCGCCAAATGTTTCTAACTCTTCAAAAGAAAATATATCTTGAAGGCTTTGCAAAGGTACTTTATGCTCTACCTTTGCAAACCCTTCTTTTACAGTCCCCCCAACCTTTTGAGTTAGCGAATCTTTAGATATGAATTCAGGGAATTCTTTTTCTAAATTTTTTAATTCTAGCATTAACATATCATATTCAAAGTCACTTATTTCAGGTGCGTCATCATCATAATATTTTTCAGCATAATATTTTGTTAACCTATTTAGCTCTTCAATTCTTTCTTTTGCCTTTGCTTTATTCATCTTTCTTCTTCCTTTTACTTTAAGTTTTACTTTTGTATTATATATTAAATATACATATTTTTGCAATATTTTTTAAAAAAGATGTAGCTTATTCGTTAATGTTCAGACCAATCGCTATATAATTCGCTCCATCTTGCTGTCTGTTGGACATTTTCTTTTCTTAGGCTAAAGCACGAAAAGAAAAGTGCAACCGACACGTGGAGCTACTAATTTGAAAATTTAGGTCTGAATAGTAACGCTTATTCTACATCTTTTTTATTCATCATTATTTAGCATCTATTTTTGCAATTAGTTCTTTTACTATTTCTTTAAATTCTCCTTTTACCAAATTTGCTGTTCTTACAACATCTTCATTTGATAATGGCTCATCTAATATTCCTGATCCCATATTTGTTATACAAGAAATTCCGCAAATTTTTATTCCTGCATGATGTGCAACTACTGCTTCTGGTACTGTAGACATTCCTACTGCATCTGCCCCTAAAGTTCTTAATGCCCTTATTTCGGCTGGCGTCTCAAATGTGGGTCCCTTCATATATGCATACACTCCTTCTTGAGCTCTTCCTGCAGTATATTTATTTATAATTTCTTTTGCTACTTTTATAAGTTCTTTATCATATAAATCTTCCATTGCTGGGAATCGTTCTCCAAATTCCTCCTCATTTTTTCCTCTTAAAGCAGACTCTGCAAAGAAACTTAATTGGTCATTTATTACCATAAAATCCCCTGCTTTATAGCTTAAATTTATTCCTCCTGCTGCGTTTGTTATAATTAATGTTTCTATTCCAAGCAATTTAAACACTCTTTCTGGGAATGTAATCTCTTTTAAATCATATCCTTCATAATAGTGAAATCTTCCATTCATAGCAATAATTTCTACGTTGTTTAATGTACCAATTATCAATTCTCCTGCATGTCCTTCTACTGTTGAAATTGGGAATCCTGGTATTTCACGGTATGGTATTATCACTTCATTTACAAATTCATCTGATAAAACTCCTAATCCTGAACCTAATATTATTGCAATTTTAGGATTTCTTTCTCCTATTATTCTTTTTACATATTCTGCCGCTTCTTTATAATTATTCATTTTTTACCTCCATTTTTATCTTTATAGCTCACTATTTGAGCTATTTTCTTCACAACTTCTTCCTTTTATGTTGAATGTTGCTGTTTTAGAATCGTAATAATATATTCTCTCTTTTCCATTTTGTCTTACTATAAAATTTTTATCATCATCTAGATAAATATATTGATCACCTCCTTCATAAGAGATTGTTATACTCGTTACTGTTCCTGGAATCTTTTCATCTTCATCTGTTGTTTCTATACTTAATGCAACTTGTTCAATTGCTTTTCTTTTTCTTTCTCGGATAATTCCAAATTAATCATATTTTCCTCCTACATTAATTAATATATTTTATCTATTATTTCCTTCATCTTTGGAATTTCAGTTATATTATCCCTGTTTCCCATATGTCCTACTCCAGGTATAAAAACCGGTTCACTTTGGAGTTTTTTTTACAAAGTCTTCTAATATATTAAAAGGTATTACATGGTCATTGTCACTATAAAAAGAATAATTAACACAAAAAATCCTTTTTCTTCTAAAAATTTTTTAAGCCATGGTCCAAATGTATATGTAGTATCTCCATTGAATCCATGTATTATAAATGCTGTTTTCAAAAATATTCCCCCAATTTATAAAATTAAGTCATTTTTTATACAACTAATATTATTATACATTATTTCCCTCTTATATTCAAGCATTATATAATGTTTAAATATTGAATTGTTAATGCTCAGACCAAAATTTTTAAATTAGTAGCTCTACGTGTCGGTTGCACTTTTCTTTTCGTGCTTTAGCCTAAGAAAAGAAAATGTCCAACCAACAGCAAGATGGAGCGGACTATATATTCATTAGTCTGAACTGTAACATTGAATTGATTTTATACTACTTTTTAGATATAATAATATTAGATTTTGTTTAAAGGAGCAACTTTTATGGAAGAAGATTTGTTTATTCTTAAAGAAGATATTTTAGAAATTAATTTGCATGATATGCAAGAAACAGAGGCAGAATATTTTTTAGACAAATTTATTACTACAGCTCCCTCAAATATAAAGCAAATCAATGTTATTCATGGTTATAAAAAAGGACAAGTTTTACTAAACATGGTAAGAAACAAATTTAAACATCCTAGAATAAAAAAGAAGGTAATTCCTTTTAATAAAGGAGTTACAATTATATATTTAAATTAACTAAAAAAAAGAGACAATATAACAATGTCTCTTTTTTTGTATTCATTATATTTATACCAAATTATTTGTTGTTTACTAAATCTTTTAATGCTTTACCAGCTTTGAATACTGGAGATTTTGATGCAGGTATTTTGATTTCTTCTTTAGTTTGTGGGTTTCTTCCTTTTCTAGCTGCTCTTTTTCTTACTTCAAAAGAACCAAATCCAACTAGTTGAACTTTTTCTCCCTTTACTAAAGCACCTGATACAACTTCTACGAAAGCGTTAACTGTTGCTTCTGCTCCTTTTTTTGTGTCTCCTGTTTTTGCAGCTATTGCTGCGATTAAATCAGCTTTGTTCATTAAAATTACCTCCTATAAAGATTTAAATATATGTAGATTGCTCTACTATTTAATATTTTCGGCAAAATTTGCTAAAATCCTTTTTTTTTCCTTTGTTTTTTTAAATTTATACTATTTATAGCCTTTTTTAATGTTATCAAACATATTATTAAAGTCATTAATTGACTCATAATTGTTGAAATTATTGCCCCTTTTATGCCTAAATTGGGGATTCTTATCAATATTAGATTTAAAATTAATTTTAAAATACCTCCTATTGATAAAGCTATCACTGGCATTTTAAATATCCCTAATCCTTGCAAAGCTCCATTTACAGTTTGTATTAATACTACTATAATTATATTCCATGCACTTATTTTCAATAATTCTGCCCCTAAAGATGCATTCGGAAATAAAATTTTTAAAATAATATCAGAGAACACACTCATGCAGATTGACATCGGCAATCCTATTAATATTGTAGCAAATATCGATTTTTTTATTCTTCTTTTCACCGATTTTATATCGTTTTTTTCTTTTAAAGCAGTAATCGTCGGAATTAGTGTTGTTGCAATTGCAATATTAAATGAATATGGAAGTGAAATTAAAGTTTCTACTTTGCCACTTAATATTCCATATTGAAGTTTTATTTCGTCATACCCTACAACTTTTTCGCCCATTCTTATAATAGTAAATGTATCTATTGTTTTTGTTGCAAGTGATAACATTGTACTTAATGATATTGGAATTGCTATTCTAAAAATGTTTTCTATTATATTCCTTAATCTTTCTTTTTTATAATATGCAGACGTATTTATGTCTATATATACATTTTTTCTAACTATTATATATTGTCTCATTAAATATAGTACACTAACTGCATTAGAAGTAAATATAGCAATTGCTGCTGCTTGCACCATAAGAACTGTATTTTTATCAGATACTCTCGCTATTATTTCTACCATTACTATTGTGCTTATTGCTTTTACTATTTGCTCCAACGACTGTGAATGAGCAGTATACGACATTTTTTCTCTTCCATTAAAAAATCCTTTTAATACTGCTTCTATAGAAACTAAAAATATTGATGTGGAAAGTATCTTTAGAACTTCCTCTGTTTCAGGCATATTCAAATATATATTAGCAATTTTTGATGAAAAAACATATAATATCAAACTTAAAACAAAACCTATAGAACCAAAAATTGAAAAAGCTACTTTAAAAACTCTATATGCACCTTTGTTATTTCCTTGGCTTAATTTTTTTGAAGTTATGCTAGATATAGCATTTGGAATTCCAGTAGAAGCTATACTTAAAAAAAGTGCATATACCTGAAAAGCCGCGCCGTATATAGCATTTCCAATATCTCCGAAGCTATTTTTATTAGTTAAATATAGTTTATAAATTATCCCAAAAAGTTTAACAACTAGTTGTGATACCATTAAAATTATAACATTTGTCATGAATTTTGATCTTTTATTTTTGTTCATAATCTATATATATGAAAATTTTTCCTTAAAAAGACTTGTTTTTTTTGCATTTTTATAAGATAATGTATATGTATGAATATAATGATTGGGGGATTTTTTCGTGAAATTATTTGATAAATTTTTAAGTAAACTCAAAGTTAATAGAAATACATTTTTAGCATTTTTGCTAACTATGATTACAGCATACTTAGTTGTAGATAGAATTGTTGAATGGATAATTATTTGTTCTACTGGTGTTGCAACTTCTTATTGGGGACCTATCACATATACTTTAGCTTTTGCTTGTGCAATTTTTGCATACCTATTTGCTGTTCCCTCTAAACTTCCAAAATCTAATAATGATAAAATATCATTTTTCTATACAATTTGTGTAGTATTATATATTTTATTTATATCAGGAGTTGTACAGCTAGTAAATATTTTAGGCTGGGTGGGATTACTTTCTTTACCAAAATACGAAGAATTCTTCATGAATTTTTCTGATTTAATTAAGCCAGCATTTACAGCACTTGCAATTTACATACCTTTAATTCCTGGATACAAATTAGTTAAATGGTTATATACTATAATTAATGACCCTATTTTCCCAAATAACTATAAAGATTCAATTACAGATTTTGCTGGGTTAGATATCTCAAATCCACCTATGGAAACTGGGCCATATAGCTTTGAAATAACTATTTGTAAAGATAAAGTAACTGGTAAACCTGTAAAAATGTTAGAAAATAGAAGATTTGATTCTACTTTAGTTGTTGGTCCTTCTGGTACTGGTAAAACATCTTTAGTTATGGAACCAATGATTGCAAGAGATTTAGAAAAGAAATTTTTCCTTATGGAGCAAGCTAAATCATTAGGTTATAGTGCTTTAAAGCAGGGACTTGCAGTTTTAAATTGTCCTTATGATAAAGATTATCTAAACTCACATTTTAATTTGAATTTATTAGTTCCTTCAAAAGGTAATGAAAAAGAATATATTTCACACATGGGTAAAATGGTTTACCATGTTAATAGTGATGGAACAATTATTTATAGAAATTTAGGATTAACATATGTTTCGCCTGACTTTACAACAATAGAAAATGTTAAAAAAATCGCAGACAATTATGAAATTCCTGTACATGTAATTGATCCATTTGATGCAAATTCACCTGGATTAAATCCATTTACTATAAATCCACCTGCACTTTGTGCAGCAGTTATCTCTTTAATTTTAAAAAGTTTATATAGCGCATCAAATGTATCTGCAGAAATTGCATATATGGAAGATACAGCAAGCCAAGCTATTCAAAACTTAGTAATGTTAATTAAGGTAATGTTCCCTCGTTTAAATGGTGGACTTCTTCCAACTTTAGAAGATTTACTTGTATGTTTTAATAATTTTGATGTAGTAGAATCTATGTGTGAAGAATTAAAAAAAGATCCTGACCTTGCCCGTGAATATGCTCTTCAAATTGGATATTTTGAACAGAACTTCTATAAAAATTCTGAAGGTAGACCTAATATGCAAAGATATATTCACTTTGCCTCAGCTCAATTAGATGTACTTTTAAGAGCAGGCTCTATTAGAGATATCGTATGTAATAGATATAACAATATAAACTTATTACAATGTATAGAAAATGGTGAAGTTGTACTTTTAGGTACAAGAGCTACAGATATAGGTTTTGTTGCTCATGCTGGATTTGGTCGTTTCTTCTTTATGTTTATGACAATAGCTGCAGAAAGCCGTCCTGGTAATGAAACAACTAGAATTCCTCATTTCCTTTATGTAGATGATTTCGATTCATATGCTCAACCATTCTTATCAGATATGTTTACAGTATTTAGGAAATTTAAAATTGGTACTATTTACTCAATTCCTAACTTATCTTCTCTTGGAGGACCTGGTTCACCATTTGCACAAGCACTATTTTCTAATTGTTCTACCAAAATCTCATTTGGTAACTGTACACCAGAAGATTATGGTTGGTGGGAAAAAGAATTCTGTCAAAGAAGAGAATGGGTTATTAATACTTCTTACGATAAAGGTAAAGAAAGCGAATACTCTTCTAACTATGGTGGTGTAAAATGGGATTGGAAGCACAATATGAACGTTGCTAAATTACAAGGTTTAGGATTTAAAGCTTGTGTATATAAAGTAAAGGATAAATATGGAAAATACTTAGTAAATTACGGTTCACTTGACTTCTTATCTAGCGAATATAAAGAACATCATTATGGTAAAAAATATGATTTTTCAAAATATAATATTGGCGTTTTGCAAGAAAAATCTGCTCCCAAAAAAGAGAAGTTTAATCCTGCGGATATTAACTGGGGTGATTCAGGGGTGGATGTTGACCCAATTAGAACAGATACAACAGATGCTTCTTACTTTATAAATAGCGATACTGGAATTACATTTAACTTTAAAAAGAAAAAAGATGATACACAATAAAAAAAGCCGTTGTACGGCTTTTTTTTATATTCCTAAATTATCAAATACAAATTGTTCCTCCATTCTTTTTAATGATTGCTTAATTGTACGTGCTCTTACCTCTCCTATTCCTTCTACATCATCTAATTGGTCTATATCTGCTGCTAATATATGTTGGAATGATTTAAAATTCTTTACAAGGTTATTTACTATTACATTCGGCATTCTTGGTATTTTATTTAAAATTCTATATCCTTTTGGATATACTGCTATTTCTTCATAATTTTCAAAAATCTCATATCCTAAATATTTTGCTATTTTGTTTTGATCTTTAATATCTATTTCCATTTCGCTTTTTATCTGTTCTAATACCTTTTCTGGTGTTATTCTTTTATTTGGTGCAATATAATCTTTTACAATTAACAGTTCTTCTTCTGGCATATTCTCTATTAATTCTTCTAGTTGCATTTTTACAAGTAATCCATCTTCTCCTAATTCATATATTGCGTTCTGCACTTCTTTTGCTATTTTCATAACCATTTCAGCTCTTTGCAAGCATGTAATTACATTATCTAATGTTACGATATCATTAAATTCATATTCATTAAGTATTGCAAGTTTTGTATCAAATACTCTTTTATAGTTCTCTAATGTTTGTAATGCCTGATTTGCTCTTGTTATAATTTTGGCTGTGTCCTCAATTACATATCTAAAATCGCCTTTAAACACTGTTATTATATTTCTTCTTTGCGAAATACTAATTACAAGTTCTCCTGTTTGTTTTGCGGTGCGCTCTGCTGTTCTATGCCTCGTACCAGTTTCTTCGGTTGATATCTTAGAAGATGGTATTACTTGAGTATTTGCAAGTAATATTGTCTTTAGGTCTTTACTTAAAACTATTGCACCATCCATCTTTGCTAATTCATATAATCGTGCTGGTGTGTATGGTTCGTTTATTTTGAACCCACCATCTGTTATATCTAAAATCTCTTTTGTATCTCCAATTATAATTAATGCTCCAGTTTTTGCCTTTAAAATGTTATCTAATCCTGCTCTTAACTGGGTTCCTGGAGCAATAAGTTTTAATATTTCATTTTGCATACTTTATCAAATTCCTTTCTAATATACCAACTTTGGTTAGAAAAAGAATTAAATTCTTTTTCAACCTCCTTTTCTATTTTAGCCCTAAAATTTTCATAGTTTCTAATATATTCTTCACACCTATTATATCTAATTTATAATTATCTTTCAATGTCTTTTTATTACTTTCTGGTATTATACAGGTTTTAAATCCTAATTTTTCTGCTTCTCTTAACCTCTTTTCTATCATATTTACATTTCTGACTTCCCCAGTTAAACCTACCTCTCCTATTGCTACTAGCTCTAATGGTAATGGCATATTTTTATAGCTAGAAGCTGCAGAAAGTATTATGCCTAAATCTAATGCCGGCTCATTTATTTTTATTCCACCTACTATGTTTAAATACACATCTTGGGAACCTAATGGCAAACCCGTATACTTTTCTAACACTGCAATTAAAAGTGTAAGTCTGTTATAATCAATTCCATTTGCCGTTCTTCTTGCCATACCAAATATACTTGGTGTTGTAAGAGATTGTATTTCAATAAGAAGTGGCTTTGTCCCTTCTATGCTAGATACTATTACAGAACCTGCCTTTTTTTCGCTTCTTTCTGATATTAAAACAGATGAAGGATTATCAATTTCGACCATACCTTTTTCTTGCATTTCAAACATTCCTAATTCATTTGTTGAACCGAATCTATTTTTGACCCCCCTTACAATTCTATATGAAAAATATCTTTCTCCTTCTAAATATAAAACCGTATCTACCATATGTTCTAAAACTCTTGGTCCTGCAATATTTCCATCTTTTGTTACATGACCTATTATAATCGTTGTTACCTGATTTTGCTTGCAATTTTTCATTATTCTATTTGTAATTTCTCGTACTTGGCTTACACTTCCTGCTGCAGAGCCAATTTCTTCTGAATACATTGTTTGTATTGAATCTATAATTACAAGTTTTGGATTTAATTTATTTATTACATCCTCTATTACATCTATATCTGTTTCACCTAAAAATAATATGTTTTCATTATTTATTCCTAGTCTATCTGCTCTTATTTTTATTTGTTCTGCTGATTCTTCTCCAGAAACATATAAAACCTTGCCTTCTCCTTTTATTTTATTTGATAGTTGTAAAATTAAAGTAGACTTTCCTATACCTGGTTCGCCACCAAGTAAAGTTAAAGAGCCTTTTACAAGACCTCCACCAAGTACTCTATCTAATTCATCAAAACCTGTAGATATCCTTGTAGATAAACCTTTTTCTACTTTAGTTAAAGGAGTAGGTTCTACCTCTTTTCTAATATTTGATTTACCAATTTTACTTGTTATTGCTTTTTCTTCATAACAGGTATTCCATTCATTACAACATGGACATTTTCCAAACCATTTACTAGATTCTTGGCCACAATTGCTACATACAAAAATTGTTGTTTGTTTTGGCATTATATTTCCTCCTATTCCTAAAACGAAAAAGTAATTTTCCTATTCACCAAAAAAAGTATATCAAAAAATGATATACTTTTCAAGTTAAAATTTCTTTGATATAAAGTGCAACCTTTAAACCATATAATTCCAATTTATTCATTGACTTACTATGCTTCTTTAGGGTATACACTTACTTGTTTTTTGTCTTTACCTTTTCTTTCATACTTAACGATTCCATCTATTAATGCAAATAGTGTATCATCGCTTCCTATATCTACATTTACACCTGGATGCATTTTTGTTCCCCTTTGTCTTACTAATATATTTCCTGCTAGAACAAATTCTCCATCTGCTCTTTTTATACCTAAACGCTTAGACTCACTGTCTCTTCCGTTTTTTACACTACCTTGACCTTTTTTGTGTGCCACTTAGATTCACTCCCTTCAAAATTAGAGTATATATATCTCTCTAAAAAAATTATCTTATTTTGTTTCTGTTTTCTTTGTTGCTGGTTTCTTAGCTGTTGTTGTTTTTGCTGCTGATTTTGTTGTTGCTACTTTTTCTGTTTTTTCTACAACCTTCTCTTCCTTTGGAGCAGTAGCTTTTTCTGCAGCTGTTTTGATTTTTGTAATCTCTACTTTTGTGTATGGTTGTCTATGTCCTTGTTTTGTTCTTTCATTTTTCTTTGCTTTCATTTTGAAAACAATTATTTTTTTACCTTTTCCATGTGCTACAACTTTTCCTTCTACTTTAGCACCTTTTACATAAGGACTTCCAATTTGTACATCTTTTTCATCAGATACTAAGATTACATTATCAAACGTAACTTTTTTACCTTCTTCTACATCTAATTTTTCAAAGAATACAACTTCTCCTTCTTCAACTTTGTATTGCTTTCCACAAGCTTCGATTATTGCATACATTATCGAAAAGCACCTCTTCTTTCTTTTAAATACTCGCTAAGTTTAAATTTAGGTAGCATCTTTTCTGCTTTATTACCTAACTTAAGCGGCTTACAGATGAATATTTTACCATATTTTTTAAGTCTTGTCAATTACTTATTTACATTTTTCTAAATACTCCAGCAACTTTTCCTAATATCTTGCAATCTGGCACTATTATTGGATCCATTGTGCTATTTTCTGGTTGCAATCTAATATGTCCATTTTCTTTATAAAAAGTCTTAACTGTAGCTTCATCTTCAATTAAAGCAACTACAATTTCGCCATTTCTTGCAGTTTCTTGTCTTTTAATTAAAATATAATCTCCATTTAAAATTCCTGCTTCTATCATACTTTCACCTTTTACAGTAAGCATAAAGCTTTCGCTATTTCCAACAAAATCTATTGGTATTGGGAATGTATCTACAACATTTTCCACCGCAAGAATTGGAGCTCCTGCTGATATTTTACCTATAACTGGTACATCTACCATTTCTCTACCACTGTAAAATGATTTTTGTTCTGGTTCTGACTCTGTAAGTCCACCTTTTAATAATTTTAGTGTTCTTCCTTTTTGGTCTTCTTTTTTTATGTACCCTTTTTGTGTTAATTTTTCGATATATCCGTGTACTGTAGCTGTTGAACTTAAGCCTACTGCCTTTCCAATTTCCCTTACTGATGGTGGATATCCTTTTTCTTTAACTTGTTTTTCTATAAACTTTAATATAGCTTTTTCTCTTTTATTTAATTCTTCACTAGACTTTTTCATAAAACTTACCTCCATATTTTTTATATCTATTTTTTAGCAAATTCATAATATCACATAAAAGCAAAAAAGTCAAACAAAAGTTCACTTTTGTTTGACTTTTTTAATTATACCATTCCATTTCCCACTCATTAAATTTTACAGTGTCTCCTTCTTGTATCCCAGCTTTTTTTAAAGCTTCCTCTATTCCTAGATTATTTAACATTTTTTGGAAGAAATACAAAGATTCATTATCTTCTAAATTAACTCTTCTCATTAATCTGTCTATATCTGGACCTTTTACTATATATTCGCCATTTTCTACTACAATATCAAATCCTTTTTCTTCTTTTAACGTATATAAAGTTTCTCCATTATCTTCGATTATATTTTCTTTTGGAAGTGTTTTTAATACTTCTGATACTCTTGTAAATAATTGTTTTAAGCCCTCTCCTGTTGCTGCAGATACTTTAAATATTTCTAAATTTTCTTTTTTTGCAAGTTCTTCTAATTCTTGATATAAGGTTTCATCCTGCATACTATCTATTTTATTTGCAACAATAATTTGTTTTCTTTTGCTCAATTTTTCACTATATTTTTTAAGTTCTTCATTTATTATTTTAAAATCTTCTACTGGTTTTCTGTTTTCACTTCCAGAAATATCTATTACATGTAATAATAAACGAGTTCTTTCTATATGTCTTAAGAATTGCAATCCTAAGCCTGTGCCTTCACTTGCTCCTTCTATAATTCCCGGAATATCTGCTATAACAAAGCTATCTCCATATTCTGTTTTTACTACTCCTAAATTTGGCTCAAGAGTTGTAAAATGATAATCTGCAATTTTAGGTCTTGCTGATGTAACCATAGAAAGTATTGTAGATTTGCCTACATTGGGAAATCCTATTAAGCCAACATCTGCAAGCAATTTTAATTCTAATATAATTTCTTTTTCAATCCCCTTTTCTCCATTTTGTGCAAACCTTGGTGCTTGTCTTGTAGAAGTTGCAAAATGCGCATTTCCTTTTCCTCCGCGTCCACCTGGGAATATCAATTCTTTTTGTCCTTTTTCTGATAAATCTGCTATAACTTTTCCCGTTTGACTATCTTTTATAACTGTACCTAATGGTACTTTTATATATAAATCTTCGCCAGACTTACCATAACAACGATTACCAGAACCATTTTCTCCATTTTGTGCTTTATATTTTTTATTATATCTAAAATTTATTAATGTATTTGCATCTGGATCTACTATAAAATAAACATTTCCACCATTTCCACCATCTCCGCCATCTGGTCCTCCTGCTGCAACATATTTTTCTCTTCTAAATGTGATAGCTCCATTTCCACCATCTCCAGATTTTACAAATATTTTTGTATAATCAACAAACATGTTTCCTCCTATAATATGCCAATCTTTTCTTTTACCTCATTTATTGTTTTAATTGCTATTTTCTCTGCTTTCATCTTGCCTTCTGTATATACTTTTACTAAATAGTCTCGATTTTCTAATAATTCATTATATTTTTCTTGAATTGGTTTTAATTTACCTACAACTACTTCTGCAACAGCCATTTTAAAATCTCCATAACCTTTTCCTTCAAAATCTTTTTCTATTTCTTCAAAACCTTTATTTGTAATTGCACTATATATTTGCATTAAATTACTTACTCCTGGTTTTGTTTCTGGTGCAAATCTTACAACATTTTCTGAATCTGTAACAGCTTTTTTTATCTTTTTAATAATAGTTTCTTCAGAATCATCTAAAAATATTACATCATTCAAATTTGTTGCACTTTTACTCATTTTAGAAGTTGGATCTTGAAGTCCCATTATCCTTGCTGTTTCTTTTCTTACATAAGCTTCTGGAATAACAAATGTATCTCCATATAGTTTATTAAATCTTTCTGCGATGTCTCTTGTTATTTCCAAATGTTGTTTTTGGTCTTCACCTACAGGAACTAGATTTGCCTTATATAGTAATATATCTGCTGCCATAAGTACAGGATATGTAAATAATCCAGCATTAATATTATCTTGATGTTTTAAAGATTTATCTTTAAATTGTGTCATTCTTGATAATTCTCCCATATATGTATAGCAGTTAAGTATCCAAGCTAATTCAGCATGTTCTTTTACTTGTGATTGAATAAAAATTGTATTTTTTTCTGGGTCTAAACCTGCTGCAATATATAATGCCAATATCTTTAAAGTATTATTTCTTAATTCTTCTGGATTATTCCTCACAGTTAAAGAATGTGAATTTGCTATCATATAGTAGCAATCATACTTTTCTTGCATTTCTACCCAATTATTTATTGCTCCTAAATAATTTCCTAATGTTAATCTTCCTGTTGATTGCACTCCACTTAAAATAACCTTTTTATCCATTATCTCAACTCCTATATTAATATTTTTATACTTCCATTATTATTGGTAAAATCATTGGTAATCTTTTTGTCTTTTTATAAACATAATCATGTAAGCTATCTCTTAAAATCAATTTAATGCTTGCCCAATCTGTAATGTTTTTTTCTTCGCATTTATCTAACTCTTGTCTTAATATTTTCTTAATATCTTCTATTAAGTTTTCAGACTCTCTTACATAAACAAATCCACGAGTAATAACATCTGGTCCTGCAACTACTTTACCATTTTTAGACATAGTTAAAACTATAATAATTAAACCATCTTGTGATAATTTTTGTCTGTCCCTTAATACTATGTTTCCTACATCTCCTACTCCTAGTCCGTCTACCATTACTTTACCAAATGGTACGGTTGTAGTAAGTTTAGCTTCTTTATTAGTTATTTCTATTACACGTCCATTTGATGGTATTATAATATTTTCTGGTAAAACTCCCACTTTTCTTGCTGTTTCTGCATGTGCCATTAATTGCCTATATTCACCATGAACTGGGATAAAATATTTTGGTCTTATTAATGATAACATAAGTTTTTGTTCTTCTTGGCAAGCATGACCAGAAACATGTATATCTTGAAGTGCATTATAAATAACTTCTGCACCTACTGCCATTAAATCATCAATTACTTTTGATATATATTTTTCATTGCCTGGTATTGGATTTGCCGAAATTATAATTAAATCATTTGGAGTTATTTCTACTTTTTTATGTTCTCCTGATGCCATTCTTGTTAATGCAGACATCGGCTCTCCTTGGCTTCCTGTAGTAATAATTGTTAATTTTTCATCTGGATATGATTTTATATCATCTATGTCTATAAATGAATTATCTGGCACTTGTATATATCGTAATTTTCTTGCTGTTTCTACTACATTTACCATACTTCTACCACATATTGCAACTTTTCTTCCATTTTCCACTGCAGAATTTACAATTTGTTGAATTCTATGCACATTTGATGAGAAAGTTGCAACAACTATTCTTTTTGTACAATTTACAAAAAGTTTATCTAAAACATCTCCAACGGTACTTTCAGACATAGCATATCCTTTTCTTTCAGCATTTGTACTATCTGATAGAAGTGCTAAAACTCCTTTGTTTCCTATTGTTGCTAATCTTCCAAAGTCTATCGTTTCGCCATCTATAGGTGTGTAATCTATTTTAAAATCCCCAGTATGAACTACTGTTCCTACTGGTGTATGAATAACTAAACTGCAGGCATCTGGTATACTATGAGTAATTCTTAAAAATTCCACTCTAAAAGCACCTGCATCTACAGTTTGCATTTTGTTGTTCTTGTTAATTTATGTTCCTCTAATTTGTTTTCTATTAAAGCTGCTGTTAATTTTGTGGCATATATTGGTACATTAATTTGTTTTAATAAATATGGTATGCCACCAATATGATCTTCGTGACCATGTGTAATAAATAAACCTTTTATTTTTTCTTTGTTTTTCTCCAAATAAGTAAAATCTGGTATTACTAAATCTATTCCTAACATATCGTCTTCTGGGAATCCTAAACCACAGTCTACTATTATAATTTCATTTTTATATTCAAATGCCGTGATGTTTTTACCAATTTCTAAGATTCCACCTAATGGTATGATTTTTAAAGGTTCTTCTTTAAATGTAAAACATTCTTCTTTTTTATCAATATCTTTTGTGTTTTTCTTTTTTGACTTTCTTTTTGTTTCATCTTTTATAATTGAAGTATTCTTTTTCTTGTTTTCTTTCCTATATGTTCTTTCTTTTCTTTTCTCCTCTTTGGCAAATAAATTTTCTTTTATGTTTTCCTCCATAATAAATATTCTTCTCTCCTTTTTATCTTCTGATTTATATTTTAATATTAAAGCTACAATTTCCCCGTACTTAATATCATATTTTAATCAATTGCATAAAAAATAATTCAGACGCATCTTAAAAGAATTATTTTACCACTACAATATCTTAAGTATTAATCTCTTTAATACTTGTTATTTCCGAACTTTTAAAATATTTATATAAATCTCAATTTGCCTACACTTAGGCTACGCTTTAAATATTATACTCCTTTTTATTAGCAATGTCAAATTTTTAGTGTCAATGGGGACGGAGATTTTTGACAGTCTTTTTACAAAAAGACTGTCAAAAATCTCCGTCCCCATTGACACAAAATTTTAAATATTAGATAAAACATTCGCCAAACACTGCATACTTAACAAAGATTCTTTCAAAGTGTTTGCTGTTGCTCCTACCTCTATTATGCAGGCCCCTTTTGCTAAATGTTGATTATATCTTGAATTCCTAAGCACTATTGGTCTGAACAATCCTGGATACATTTCATTTGCTTTTTCCTGTATTTTTACAGCTATTTTTAAATTTTGTATCCAGTTTGGATGTTCTAAGCCTCCACCATCTGTACCTATTACAAACATAAGTTGAGCAACCTTTTCTCCATTTATTTCTACAGTTGGTCCATAAGTTGTGCCATCTCCTACTGCATCTCTATGTAAGTCTATAACTAATTCTGTATTTTTTTCATATAATAAATTTTTCACAGTATCTTCAGACCTATCGTACGAACCTGAATATGATGGATAATCATGCATCGTAGTGCAATGTTCTACAGTAAAACCATTTTCAGTTAGTCTATTTGCTAACTCTAATCCAACTCTGTAATTTCCCGTCATCGTATAATTATATTCTTCTGAAGGTGTATAGCTTTCACAAGTATGCGTATGGTATATTAATACATTTCTAAGGTTTTCGATTTCTACATCTGGTCTTAAAGTTTCTTCTGTTAATTCATATTTACTTTGATTTTTAATTTTAACTGTACCATATATATTTGTTGAGATTTCTTGTATATTTCTTTCTGATATTGGAGTTGTTGTTACCCCTGTTATTCCTATATTGGGCAATATGTTTTCTACTGTAATTACTTCTTCTACCTGTTCTTCTTGACTTTCTTTTGTTTTGTTCTCCTTTATTTCATCTGTTAATACTATATTCTTAGCATATACTGCTAATATTTTTTCTTTGTCTATGTTTGCTAACAATTTATCTTTCTTATCTTTTATTGTAGCTCTTGAAATTTCTTCTGCTAAGCATTCTTGTAAGGAAAGTTTAAAAATACTTTCTGAAATATATATTTTGTTGGTAATCAAATTTAAAAAAGTAATAAGACTAACAATAACAATTATTAGTCTTATTAATATTTTTAATATATCTTTTATATTAAGTATTGCAATGTTCATTTCGTTCCTCCAAAAAAGATAGATTTCTTTTAGTTTATATATATTCACATTGCTTTAGGATTATGATTTTTAATTTTCTTTAAATTTCATATTCCATTATGTTGATGTTTAAACGTTTTATTCCATTTTCTTTGATAGTCAAGACATTATTTTTATCTATAGAAATCAATTTAGGTGATTTGTTTAATAAATCTATAAGAACACGGCTACCATTATGCATTCCTAATGGTAAAGTTTGGTTTAGATTAGTAAAGTATATTATATTTGTAAGTGGTATATATTTTGTTTCTTCATTTATAACAATTTTATATACATTGACTTTTCCTTCTTCACATCTTTTTATTTCCTCTGTTGGGTCTATAGAAAAAATTGCAAAGCCATTAGGCAATTCCCCTTTGTCTATTAAATATAATGGTAATTCGATATTTGTTGTTATCTTTTCTTTAGCATTATTGATAATAGCTATTGCCTCTTTAATGCAGTTTTCATATTCTTCCTGTGTAGTATCTTCATCTATATTCAATACACTAAATTTATTTCTTTCAGCTTCTCTATGTTCAAAGTTTGTATTTGAACTCTCTTGTTTTGTCTTTTGGGTTACACTAAATGCTAAATCTTTTCTGTTTTTTTCTAGTTCTTCCTTTAAATCTTCAAGATGCCCATTTGGAATATTTTTTCCGTTCAATAGTAAATTTATATCTCGTAGAGCTGTTGTAGTTGCTAAAAAAACTTTTTCTTTTTCCTCTGCATTTAGTTTTTTCCTTACATCTCTGTCTAATTCTTCTTTTAAATCGTCTAAATCTGTTTCTATATCAAATGATTTTCTTATTTTTTTATTGTTTTCTTCTTTCCCAACATTTAGTTTTTCTCTGTTATCTTGCATAGTAAATTTCCAAAAATCAAAAATACTTTTAGTATGTTTGTCTATTTCTTCTATATATAAATTAGCATTTTTTATTTTGTTTGTTAGCATATCTAGTTTTCTTTGTATTCCATCAATATCTAATTTCAAACTATTTGTTGTAGTTGTTTCTTTTTCTAATTCTTTTGTACTTTCCATTAATTCTTGCATTGAATATATTTTTTTGGTTTTAGTTTTTTCAAAATATTTAATTGTTGGTTCTTCTATTTTTTCTTTAGTTTCTTCTAAATTTATATCTGGTTTTGATTTTTTATATACTAAGAAATATTTCAATTTACCGAAGAAACTTTTTTTACATTGTAAAAATGTTGCGATTTTTCTTTCTTTTTCTAAAAATTCTTCCTGTTTTTTTACTTCTAATTTTTTTAGATTTTTTAGTTTATTATTTAAGTTTATTTGTTCTTCTCTCAGTTTTGTAATGTCTAATATATTATTAGAATATTGCTCTTGTATGAAATCTAGCATATGCTCTGCATCTATGCTTATATCATTTTGTGCAAATTGTATTTCGCCTGTTTCTAATACTTTTACTTTAAAATTGTAATTCTTAGGATAATGTGTTTGCAATAAAAATAAAGCTTGTACTAGATTATAAAATTCTCTTGCTTCTTCTTTTGTTTTTAATTCAATTTTATAATCACTTGTAACATTTTCAAAAATTTTAGTTTTTCCTCTGATAACCAAGGTCATGTTGTCTGATTTATCGTACACCTCATAAATTGCAGCCCAATTACCAGTAAATAACCATAAAGCATTTTCTATGTCTTTTATCTCTTGCTCCATTAGAAATTTGTCTGAATAACCTAAATGACATATTGGAACATATATTTTTCTGTTTTTCCCTGATAATTGTTGTTTAAGCAAGAAAAATAGTGCTTCACATTCTGTTTCATTAATTGGCACCATCATAAAATATTTATCTTCTATATCAGAATAATATATTTGCCATAAATAGTCTTTGTTGAATTTAACATCTAATGGCATTTTCTTATTTAATTTTTCTTGTGTTTCTTCTAATTCATTTATATCATCTTTGGACGTTGTTTTTAGCAAACTATTAAAAACGCTATACAATTCTTTATTCCCTGGTTTTAAGAATTCATATAAGGGTATTGCGCTATTATATTTAACAGCTGTTTCATTTAATCTATTTGTTGGTGTAAGTAATATTTCTATATTATCTGTATCTATATATCTGTATACTTTATATTTTTTTGAATCCTCTGTTTTGCTAGAACTATAATTTATTTTGTTAGTTATTTTTAGAAAATCTGGAATTTTTTCTAAGTTAAGCCCTATATATTTTAATTTTTCTATCATATCATTCGCCATAAATTATTCCTCCTCTGTATACAATTTATATATTATCATATAAATTTTTCCTTGTACATGTTTTTTTATAAAAAATAATATTTATATCCGCTCCATCTTGCTGTCGGTTGGACATTTTCTTTTCTTAGGCTAAAGCACGAAAAGAAAATGTCCAACCGACACGTGGAGCTACTAATTTGAAAATTTTGGTCTTAACATTAACATTTATATGGCAAAATAAATAAACCCTATATTTTAATTATAAGTATTTCTATTTTTTCTTGTCTTTAACTTTCTTTAGCGTATTTTTCTCTAGCATTAAATGTGTTTTTTTGTTTAATAATCTATCTACCTTTTGGCTTTGTTTTACAATTTCATCATAATTATTATGTAGGTTGATTAATTTCTCCAATTTCTTTTTATTTATGTCAATTAAAAAATCGAGAAACATGGAACCACCACCTTAATGCATATTATAGCAAAAAAGTTTTTTAAATTTTGTAGAATTTTGTCGAAAACTTTTTTTTCTTTATTTTTTTATAATACAATGATATAATACAAAAAGAATAATAATTATTATTATTATATTGGAGGTATTTTTTATATGAATAAATTTGATTTAGCTTTGGTTTCTGATTTTTATGAATTTACAATGTCTAATGTTTATTTCGAAAATGGAATGACAGACCAAATTGTTTACTTTGATGTTTTTTTTAGGAAAATCCCTGAAAATGGTGGATATGCTATCTTTGCCGGTTTAGAACAAGTAATAGATTACGTAAAAAATCTTTCATTCTCAAAAAAAGATATTGATTTTTTTAGAAATACAAATAAATTTTCTGAAGGTTTTTTAGATTATTTATTCAATTTTAAATTTACAGGTGATATTTGGTCTGTTGAGGAAGGAACTGTTATTTTTCCAAATGAACCACTAATTACTGTAAGAGCCCCTATCATTGAAGCACAAATTCTAGAAACAATGATTTTACTACTTATTAATCATCAGAGTCTTATTGCTACTAAAGCAACTAGAATTGTATCTGCTGCTAAGGGAAGACCTGTTATGGAGTTTGGTGCAAGGCGTGCACACAGCATAGATGCTGCTGTTTTAGGTGCTCGAGCTGCTGTTATTGGTGGATGTGTAGGAACTTCTTGTGTTAAAACTGCTTCTACTTTTGATGTACCTGCTCTAGGTACAATGGCTCATAGTTTTATACAAGCTTTCCCTTCAGAATATGAAGCTTTTAAAGCATATGCAAAAGCATATCCTGATAATTGTACATTACTTATTGATACTTATGATACACTTCATCAAGGTATATATAATGCAATTAAAGTATTTAAAGAAGTGCTTGTTCCAAATGGTTATAGACCGCAAGGAGTTCGCTTAGATAGTGGAGATTTAGCATATCTTTCAAAAGAAATTCGTAAAATTTTAGATGCAGAAGGCTTTTCAGATTGTAAAATATGCGTTAGTAACTCATTAGATGAATATTTAATTTCTTCTCTTTTAGAAGAAGGAGCTCAAATCGATTCATTTGGTGTTGGTGAAAATTTAATTACTTCAAAAAATGACCCCGTTTTTGGTGGTGTTTATAAATTAGTTGCTGTTGAAGAGAATAACCAAATCATACCTAAAATAAAAATATCTGAAAACACTGCTAAAATTACAAATCCCGGGTTTAAAAAGCTTTATAGATTTTATAATAAAGACACAAATACTGCTTTAGCTGATTTAATAACCTTACCTAATGAAGAAATCCCAACAGATAGTTATACTATTTTTGATCCTGAAAATCCTTGGAAAGTAAAAGAATTAAGTAATTATATTGTAAAACCTCTTCAAACATTAATTTTTGATAAAGGGAATTTGGTATATAATACACCTTCTATTTCTGATATAGCTCAAAAATGTCAAACAGAGCTAGATACATTATGGGAAGAAGTTAAAAGAATAAAAAATCCTCATAAATATTATGTAGATTTATCTCAAAAGCTATGGGACTTAAAAAATAATATGCTTAAATATAGATAATTTTTTTCTAATCACTTGAATTTATTTTTCATTTGATATACTATATAGATAATAATGTTAATATGATATTACTAAGGAGGAAAATCAATGGCAAAAGAAATGAAAAACCGTAAAACAGCTGATACTAAAGTAGTTAAAAATACAGAGAGAACTACTTCATCTAAACCGAAAAAAACTACTGCAGTGGCCAAATCTACTAAATCAAAATCTTCAACTGAAACTACTTCTAAAGCTAAAACAAGTTCAGTTAAAAAAAGTTCAACTAAAAAATCAACAACTGCAAAGTCAAAAACTGTAGCTAATAAACCTACTTTAAATGCTAATATGGAATATTATGACTTGCCATATACATATAATAAAACTTATGTTAAAATATTAGCTCAAACTCCTAATACTTTATTTGTGTATTGGGATATTTCTGATGAAGATAAAGAAAATTTTATAAAAACTTATGGGAAAGATTTTTTTACAAAAACTAGACCAGTTTTGATTATACATAATATTACTAAAAATTATTCTTTTGAAATTGAAATTAACGATTTTGCAAATAGTTGGTATTTTAATATAAGTGACCCTAAATGTGAATATAAAATAGAAATTGGTAGACGATTTAATTTCGTAAATAATGATTCTAATAACTATATGCATATTGCTTCTTCAAATGGAATTGAAGCTCCTAATGACCATATATTATTTGAAAAGCAACAAAATATAGTATTTTTTAAAAATACAAAAACTAACTATACATATTCTAAAGATATTGCTACAATGCAATTTATTAATCATTTAGGTAAAGCCTATAGAATTAGCGATTTTTACCACAATATATATAAGAATCAAGATTTAACAAATATTAGTAATCCTACATCTAGCTTTACTAATGTATAAACAAAGGAGAAAGGTTGAAAAATAATTATGAAAGAAACTAAAGGTTATGTAAGTTTTATCTTACATGCACATTTACCTTTTATTCATCACCCAGAAAGTGAAGATTATTTAGAAGAAGAATGGCTTTATGAAGCCATTTCTGAAACATATATACCATTGCTTTTGAACTTTCAAAAATTAGAGGAGGAAAAAGTTGACTTTAGATTAACAATGTCAATTACTCCCCCTCTACTTTCTATGCTTGATAATAAATTACTACAAAAACGATATATAAAATATTTAAAAAAGCATATTGAACTTTGCGAAAAAGAAGTTGTAAGAACTGCAAGCAATGACAGAGTAAATTCACTTTCTAAATATTATTTAGAAAGATACACTAATGACCTGCATATTTTTAAAGATATATATAATTGTAATTTGATTAATGCTTTTAAACATTTTCAAGATATTGGTGTTTTAGAAATTATAACATGTGGTGCAACACATGGTTATTTCCCTATTTTATATGTAAATGAAAATACCGTTAAAGCACAAATTGCACTTGGTGTTCAAACATATGAAAAATATTTTGGTAAAAAGCCTAGAGGTATTTGGCTTCCTGAATGTGGGTATGTTCCGGAAGCAGATAAATATTTAAAACAATTTGGCATTGAATATATAATAACAGAATCACATGGAATTCTATATGCTGACCCTACCCCAATTTACGCTACTTTTGCTCCAATTGTTTCACCTAATGGAATTATTGCTTTTGGTCGTGATATAGAAAGTTCTAAACAAGTTTGGAGCTCTATTTGCGGATATCCTGGGGACTTTAATTATAGAGAATTTTATCGTGATATCGGCTATGATGCTGATTATGATTATATAAAACCATATATTGCAAAAAATGGCGCCCGTGTCAATACCGGTATTAAATATCATAGAATTACCTCAAAAGGTGATTTTAAAGATTATTATAATTTGCAATGGGCAAAAGATTCTGCCGAAAAACAAGCAGGCCATTTCTTTGATTCTAGGGTTAATCAAATTGAAGAATTATCTAATATTATGAAAGATACTCCTCCTATTGTCTTATGTCCTTATGATGCTGAATTATTTGGCCATTGGTGGTACGAAGGACCATATTGGTTATATGTTTTATTTAAAAAAATTTATTATGATAATAGTAACTTTAAGTTGATTACTCCAAGTGAATATATTGATACATTTCCTAATATGCAAATTTCTACTCCTTGTATATCAAGCTGGGGTGCAAATGGGTATAGTGAAGTTTGGCTAAACCACACAAATGATTATGTTCATAAGCATTTACATATTGCTGGTGATAGAATGGTTGAACTTGCTCACTTGTTTCCTAATCAAAAAAACGGTTTAAAGAAAAAGGCTTTAAATCAATGTGCACGCGAATTATTACTTGCACAAAGTAGTGATTGGTTATTTATTATTACAAATGGTACTATGGTAGATTATGCAAAAAAGCGTATTAAGGATCATATTGGACGATTTACAAAACTATATGAACAAATAAAATCTGATAATATTGATGAAGAATTTCTAAAAAACATTTCCAAACAAGATTGCATATTCCCAGATATTGATTATATGATTTATTATTAGCACGAAAATATTTCCCCTCATATAATATATGTATATAATTACTTTTTTAGTAGATACTATATTTGTTGGGGGGATTTTTTTGAAATCTATATGTATAAAAACAAACAATCAAAACTTTCTAAAAAATCTACTAAAAAGTTTAGATGCATCTAATATTAATAATACAATTTTTACGCATCATAAATTCAAAAAATATAATAATATTATTATACATTATTTAAATAATGATACTGATTATTTTGTTGGCAAAATTTCTTATTTGCTTTCTAGTTCAGTCATTGATATATATGAAAATTTAATCTTAGATAAAATTATTTTAAATAATTATTTTTATTTTGCAGATTTTGAAAGAGATGAAATTTTAAAAATATGTGTTGAAGAGCTTAAGTCTCAGTCTATTGTATATAGGCTACAATTAATTATTAATAGTTTCTATAAATATTTTTTAACTAACAAATCTGCTATTATAGAAGGTTTTCTTCCTTTTCGCTTAAGTGAATATATTAATTTTTTAAATTCTATTGTTGATAGTTCTGTAAATAAATTTATAATTGATAATGAATATTTAGAATTTATAAATATTCTTAAATCATATATAAAAGATAAGCCAATTGGAGCTAACTTATTACATCTAATATATACTAAAAATTCATCTACTATTTTAGATGAAGACGAAAACATAATTGAGCCAGAAATTGAAATTTTTAACAATAAATATATATCTGATATAACTTTTTCTTCAAATGATTACGCTCTAAATACCTTACTTACTATCGTCCCTAAAAAGCTTATGATTCATACTACTGACACAGATGATGAATTCATTCATACATTACAATTGATTTTTGAAAATCGAGTAACAATTTGCAACTAATATTTATTGACACTTACAGCTACTTATAATATAATTTTTTAGAGGAGTTATTTTATGAGTAGTTTTGCTTTAAAAATATTAGCATGTATATCAATGCTTTTTGACCACACAGGTTATTTAATTTTTAACGGTTCTAGTTTTTTTAATTATATCGGAAGACTAGCTTTCCCTATTTTTGCTTTTCAAATAGCAGAAGGTTATACCCATACTAAAGACTTAAAAAAATATGTTTTTAGGCTTTTTTTGTGTGCCATAATTTCTCAAATTCCTTTTATGTTTTTTACAAAATTAATTTTTAATAAAATCATTATAAACGTGCTATTCACCTTGCTCTTTGGGCTTTTTTCAATCATTATATATGATAAATATAACAAATATTTAGGTGTGCTTTTTGCTATTATTTTTGCTTATTTTGCAAAAGTATTTTCTTTTGATTATGGGATTTATGGAATTCTTGTGATTTTGCTTTTTTATGTTTTCAAAGGTAAACCTTTATTTATGGCAATAGCTTTTATTGTAGCTACCTATTTGAAATATGTTTTTAGTATTATTCCATTTGGTTTTAATACACTTTTTTATGTTTTTACTTCGTTTAACAGTATTTCTATTGATTTTCTTGCTACTTCCATTACTATTATTCCTATTTTGCTTTACAACGGTAAAAAAGGAAAAGATATAAAATACTTTTTATATCTTTTCTATCCTTTACATTTATTAATTATTTCGGTCATTTATTATATTGTTTATTAATACATTCCTGACATTCCTTCTGGCATTCCTCCGTGTTGTTCACCACAACCGCATCCACAGTTTTTTTCCTTTTTTTCTGTTACAACACTTTCTGTTGTAAGTATCATTGATGCAATACTTGCTGCATTTTGTAATGCTGAACGAGTTACCTTTGTAGGATCTACAATTCCTGCTTTTTTCATATCTACATATTCTTCTTTAGCTGCATTGAATCCTATTCCTGGTGCACTTGATTTTACTTTTTCTAATATAACTGCTCCTTCTAATCCTGCATTTGTAGCTATTTGTTTAACTGGTGCTTCTAATGCTTTTAGAACTATTTTTGCTCCAAGTTTTTCATCTTCTTTTAGATTAGCTATTTCTTTTTCAAGTTTTGGCATAATATTGATTAAAGCTGTACCTCCACCTGCAACAATACCTTCTTCAACAGCAGCCTTAGTTGCAGATAATGCATCTTCTATTCTTAGTTTCTTTTCCTTCATTTCTACTTCAGTTGCTGCACCGACTTCAATTACTGCTACTCCTCCTGCAATCTTTGCTAAACGCTCTTGTAATTTTTCTTTATCGTATTCACTTTTTGTTTCTTCAATATTTGCTTTTATTTGTTTTACTCTTGCTGCAATTTCTTCTTTGTTTCCTGCACCATTTACTATAATAGTATTTTCTTTTTGTACCTTTACTTGCTTTGCTCTTCCTAATTGTTCTATTGTAGTATCTTTTAATTCTAATCCTAAATCAGAGGTTATAACTTCTCCTCCTGTGAGTATTGCAATATCTTCAAGCATAGCTTTTCTTGCATCTCCAAATCCTGGAGCCTTAACTGCAACTACATTTAGCACTCCTCTTAATTTATTTAATACAAGTGTTGATAGAGCTTCTCCTTCTATGTCGTCTGCAATTATTACTAATTTTCCACTAGCTTGCATTATTCCTTCTAGTAATGGTAATATTTCTTGAATGTTTCCTATTTTTTTATCTGTTATTAAGATATATGGATTTTCCATTACAGATTCCATTTTTTCTGTATCTGTTGCAAAATATGGAGAAATGTAACCTTTATCAAATTGCATACCCTCTACAACATTTAAACCTGTTGTAGCTGTCTTTGATTCTTCAATTGTGATGACTCCATCTTTTGAAACCTTTTCCATTGCATCTGCAATTAAGTTTCCAATTTCTTGATTGTTTGCAGAAATACTTGCAACTCTTGCAATATCTTCTTTGCCTTGAATATCAGAACTAATATTTTTTAATTCTTCAATTGAAATTTCTACAGCTTTATCTATTCCTCTTTTTATAGCCATTGGGTCTCCACCTGCTGCAACATTTTTTACTCCTTCTTTAATAATTTCTTGTGCCAATAGTGTTGCTGTTGTTGTACCATCTCCTGCAACATCATTTGTTTTTATTGCAACTTCTTTTACAAGTCTTGCTCCAATATTTTCATAGGGGTCTTCTAATTCTATTTCTTTTGCAATTGTAACACCATCATTTGTAATAAGTGGTGCTCCAAAGCTTTTATCTAAAACTACGTTTCTTCCTTTTGGTCCTAATGTTGTTTTAACTGTATCTGCTAGAGAGTTTACTCCATCTAGCATCTTTTTTCTGGCTTCTTCGCCAAATTTAATTTCCTTTGACATATATATCTCTCCTTTAAATTATTATTCAACTATTGCAAGTACATCATCTTGTTTTATTATTATGTATTCCTCATTATCATATTTTACTTCAGTTCCGGCGTATTTGCTAACTATAACTCTATCGCCTTTTTTTATATACATTCTCACTTCTTTTCCTTCTATATTTTGAGTTCCTGGACCTACCTCAATTACTTCTGCTATTTCAGGCTTTTCTTTTGCGCCATTTGATAATATGATTCCACTCTTGGTTGTTTCTTCTCCTTTCTCCATTTTAATTAGAATTCTGTCTGCTACTGGTTTAATCATATTTAATCACTCCTCTCTAAAAATTATTAGCAGTCGTTTTGTTCGACTGCTAATAATGTATACCCATTTTTATTTTTTGTCAATACTTTTTTCATTATTTTTTTCTATTAATTCCAATTAACCCACCAATCGCCCCAGCCACAATGCTTAGAGAGCTCATTAAAATTGCGTATCCGCTAATAGAAAAATTTCCGAGTTATTATACTTGATATTAAATATAAAAACAGTATGTAAATTAAACCAACTAATCCACCATTTTTTATTCCATTTTTGTTTATTTTATATACACTTATCTGACTTCCTATTAGTATACTAATTACTGTAATGATTATTACTACAATTGGCATTGTGTGTTCATTAACTCTAGTATATGCAAGTATTGCTGAAAAATTAAATAATAAGATTATTGATATAAGCATTGAAATAACAGTTCCTATAAGTATATTCTTTATTGTACTATTTTCTTTGCTATTACTATTTGCTGTTTTTAGCATTTGTCTCCTCCTTATATTTTCTTGTATTGTTATACTATTTTATTCAATATATTATTAAAATATTACTGTTTTTTTGTTTTACATAATTTGATTTTTTCGTTTTGATATGTTATAATTTATTTGCTTATATTTCAAGCAAATTTTATTTTTAGGAGGATTAAAAAATGGAAAATCGGGTCGAAAAATATTTCGTCATTTTCTATTACCCAGACCCTTGTGGGTTTGAACTGCAGAGCGTTTATGAGCTTGAAGAAGGAAAGAAGTTTCCTAAAGCTCTTCTTGACGAAATAAGCTCGATGAAGGCGTATGCTTATCAGTTTTTCAAAGGATTCAGAGACGAGCAGAATGTTGTAAACTTTATCCCTTCTTCTGCAGAAGGAAAAACCTATGTTGGTACGTTCTACTCTGTAGAACAGATTAAATCTAACCCTAACTATTTTAAAGTTTCGATGAGGTTCAAAAAGCATATCAAAGAAGCTATAAAAAATGGTGCTATAGGATTTGTTCTTACAAAAGAACATGTACTTATTCCTATAATTTCGGGCGAGGAAGTAATCGACGAACTTCCCTCTTAACACAAAAAAGTCTGAAAGTATTTTTACTTTCAGACTTTTTTTCTAAATAATGATACTATTTTAATTTATTAATTCTCTCTTCAATAGTTTTTATCATTTCATTAAACTTTACTTGCTTTTCTTTTTCTTCTTCTACTTTTGCTGTTGGAGCTTTTTCGATAAACCCTGGATTATTAAGCATTTTGTCAGTTTTTTCTTTTTCTATTAGCACCTTTTCTTTTTCTTTTTCGAGCCTTGCAATTTCTTCTTGTATATCAACTAAATCTTCAAAAGGTATAAACAACTCTAAGTTAGAAGTAATAATATTTACCGCATTTTGTGTAATATTATCCTTATTTTCTTTTATTTCAATATTATCCGCAAATCCCAGTTTCTTTAAAAATTCTGATGATTCTTTTATCACTTCACTATATTTTGTAGTTACAAATATTAGTTTCGCTTTTTTTGATGGATGAACATTCATTTTTGCTCTTACATTTCTTATTCCTGTAATTACTTCTTTGAATTCTTCTATAGCCTCTTCCTCAGATTTAAATTCTAATTCTTTAGAATATGTAGGATAGTTTGCTATCATAATACTTTCATCTACATTATATAATTCCGAATAGATTTTTTCTGTTTCAAATGGCATAAACGGATGTAGTAATTTAAGTGATTCTCCTAATACTTTGTTTAACACATATTGTGCCACTATTTTTGTTTTATTTTCTTTATCATACAATCTCGTTTTTACAATTTCAATATACCAATCACAAAACTCATTCCAAATAAATGAATAAATCTTATCTAGTGCAACTCCTAAATCATAATTGTCCATATTTTGCTTTATGTCTGGAATTAGACTATTTAATTTAGAAATAATCCATTTATCTTCAACTGTAAAATTATTTACTACTTGTTCTATAGGTTTTTTCAAATAGTTTACATCTGCATCTTCTAAATTCATTAAAACAAATTTTGCTGCATTCCAAATTTTATTTGCAAAATTTCCACCAGCTTCAAGTTTTTCTTCGTTGAATCTCATGTCGTTTCCTGCTGTTGTTCCAGATATTAATGAAAATCTTAAAACATCTGCACCATATTTTTCTATTATTTCTAATGGGTCAATTCCATTTCCTAATGATTTAGACATTTTTCTGCCTTGGCTATCTCTTATAATTCCATGTATAAATACATCTTTAAATGGAACTTTCCCTGTTTGTTCTAAGCTAGAAAACATCATTCTGACTACCCAGAAAAATATTATATCATATCCCGTCACTAACGTGTTTGTTGGGAAAAACGTTTTAAAATCATCTGTTTCTTCGGGCCATCCAAGTGTTGAAAATGGCCATAAAGCTGAACTAAACCAAGTATCTAAAGTATCTTCATCTTGAACAATATTTGTTTTTCTACATTTAGAACATTTTTCTGGTTTTTCTAATTCTACCATTATATGATTACAATCTTTGCAATAATACGCTGGTATTTGATGTCCCCACCAAATTTGACGAGATATACACCAATCTTGAATATTATTTAACCAGTTAAAATATGTTGTTTCAAATTTCTTAGGTACAAATCTTGTTTTTCCACTTTTCACTGCTTCAATTGCAGGCTCTGCAAGTTCTTTCATTGCAACAAACCATTGACTAGATATTTTTGGCTCTACTGTTGTTTTGCATCTATCATGTTTTGCTACATTATGTATATATTTTTCTGTTTTTACCAATGCCCCTAGTTTTTCTAACTTTTCTACTATTACTTTTCTCGCTTCGTATATATCCATACCTTCTAGTTCTGGCAATAAGTTATTCATTCTAAAATCTTCAGTAAATACTTCTACAATTTCCAAATTATGTCTTATACCGGCTTGATAATCATTTGGGTCATGTGCTGGTGTGATTTTCACACAGCCTGTACCAAAATCTTTTTCAACAAAGGTATCTGCAATTATTGGAATTTCTTTATTCATAATAGGTAATATACATTTTTTCCCTACTATATCTTTATATCTGTCATCCTCTGGATTTACTGCAACAGCTGTATCTCCAAGCATTGTTTCTGGCCTTGTTGTAGCTACTGTTAAGAATTTATCTTCTCCTACTATTTTATATTTAATATGCCATAAAAATGTTGGCTCTTCTTCATATTCTACCTCTGCATCAGAAATAGATGTGTTACAACAAGGACACCAATTTATAATTCTTTTCCCCTTATAAATTAATCCTTTATCATACAACTTTTTAAACACTATATGTACAGCATTTGAAAGTCCTTTATCTAAAGTAAATCTTGAACGGTCCCAATCTGCTGAGCAACCTAATCTTTTTTGTTGTTTTACAATAGTTCCACCATATTCTGCTGTCCATTCCCAAGCTCTTTTTAAGAATTTTTCTCTTCCTAAATCCCTTTTCTCTATTCCTTCTTCTCTTAGTTTTTCTACAAGTTTTACTTCTGTAGAAATTGCAGAGTGGTCTGTTCCTGGAAGCCATAGAGTATTAAAGCCTTGCATTCTTTTATATCTTATTAATATATCTTGAAGAGTTCCATCTAAAGCATGTCCCATATGTAATTTACCTGTGACATTTGGTGGTGGCATCATTATACAATATGGAGTTTTAGTTTTATCACCACTTGGTTTAAAATATCCTTTTTTCTCCCATTCTGCATAAATTTCTTCTTCGAATTCATTTGGATTATATTTCCCTTCTAAATTACTCACAATTAATACCCCCTTTATACAAATATAGGCGGACAGAACCCTGTTCGCCCTTACAATATTTATTATCTTCTATGCTATTACATCTCCGTTTTAGTTTTTTTTCTTCATTAATAACATTCTTTTTCTGTTTTGCTGTTTTTGTTTCCTCTGTAGAATATATTAAAGTTGGTGGTGCCATACCTAAAACAGCTTCTTTTGTAATAATACATTTTTCTATATTAGGATTTGATGGTACATCAAACATTATATCTCTCATAATATTTTCAATAATTGACCTTAATCCTCTTGCTCCTGTATTTCTTTCTATTGCTTTTTCAACAATTGTATCTAATGCTTCTTTATTAAACTCTAGGTCTACTCCGTCTAATTCTAAAAGTTTCCTATATTGCTTTGTTAAAGCATTTTTCGGCTCTGTAACAATTTTTATTAAAGCTTCTTTATCTAATTCCTTCAGTGATGCAATTATTGGAAGTCTTCCTACAAACTCTGGTATTAAACCAAATTTTAATAAATCTTGTGGTAGTAATTCAGAGAAGACATCGTATTTTTCAATATCTTTTTTCCCTTTAATATCTGCACCAAATCCTATTGTTTTTGTACAAATTCTTTCATTTATTATCTTGTCTAAACCTTCAAAAGCACCTCCACAAATAAACAATATGTTTTTAGTATCTATTTGTATAAACTCTTGGTGTGGATGTTTTCTTCCACCTTGTGGTGGAACAGATGCAACAGTTCCTTCTACTATTTTTAATAAAGCCTGTTGTACACCTTCACCACTAACATCTCGTGTTATTGAAGGATTTTCCGATTTTCTTGTTATTTTATCAATTTCATCTATATAGATAATCCCTTTTTGTGCTTTTTCTACATTATATTCTGCTGCTTGTATAAGTTTTAGCAAAATATTTTCAACATCTTCTCCCACATAACCTGCTTCTGTAAGTGTTGTTGCATCAGCTATTGCAAAAGGCACTTTTAAAATTCTTGCAAGTGTTTGTGCAAGTAATGTTTTACCACAACCTGTAGGTCCTAGAAGCAAGATATTACTTTTTTGAATTTCTACTTCATCAATAATTTCTTTGCAGTTTATTCTCTTATAGTGATTATAAACTGCTACTGATAAAGTCTTTTTTGCCTCTTCTTGGCCAATTACATATTCATCTAATATTGCTTTTATCTCTGCAGGTTTTGGAATATCTGTAGATCTTATATCTTCATACATGTTCTTTTCTTCGTAATATTCATCATTTTGCATAATTTCATTACATACATTTATACATTCATCACATATAAATACATTCTTTGGTCCTGCAACAATTCTTTTTACCATTTCTTGTGCTTTACCACAAAAAGAACATTTTATATTTGTTGGTATATCATTATTTGCCATTAACAACCTCCATAAATTTATTTTTTATGTTCAAGTATCTCATCTATTAAGCCATATTTTAAAGCTTCTTCAGCCGTCATAAAATTATCTCTTTCTGTGTCTTTTTCAATTTGCTCTAATGGTTTTCCTGTTCTTTCTGATAAGATTTTATTTAACCTTTCTCTTGTTTTTACCATATGGTCTGAGTAAATTTTAATTTCAGTTGTTTGACCAGATAATCCTCCAGAAATTAATGGTTGATGTATCATAATTTCAGCATTTGGTGTTGCATATCTCTTTCCTTTTTCTCCTGCCGCAAGTAAAAATGCTCCCATACTTGCTGCCATTCCTATACACATTGTAGAAACCGGGCATTTTATATAATTCATTGTATCGAAAATTGCCAATCCGTCTGAAATAGATCCACCTGGGCTATTTATATAAAAGAATATCTCTTTGTCTGGGTCCTCTGATTCCAAAAATAGCATTTGTGCTATTACTAAACTTGCTGTTGCATTGTTTACTTCTTCACTTAAAACGATAATTCTATCTTTTAAAAGTCTTGAAAAAATGTCATAAGACCTTTCTCCTCTACTTGTTTGTTCTATTACATAAGGTACTAAACTATTTTCCATAATTAAATTATTCCTCCTTTGAATTTTTAATTATAATTATTTTATTTTAGCTTTTTCTATAATAAAGTTTATTGTTTTTTCTGTTTTTAAGCCGTCCTCAACATATTGTCTTAAACCTACATTTTCTTTTATTTCGTCTTCATTTTTTCCATAAGTTTTAGCCATTTCACTGATTTTCGCTGCAATATCTTCTTCTGCTACTGTAATTTTTGCTGCTTTTGCAACTTCTTCTAATACTAATCTTGATTTGATTTGTTTTTCAGCTTGTTCTCTATATTCGGTTCTAAATTCTTCTCTTGTTTTTCCAATCATTTCAAGGTATTTTTCTAAATTTATTCCTTGATAGCTTAGTCTTGATTCTATGTCTTTTTCCATATTGTCTATTTCTAATTCTATCATTCCTTCTGGTATTTCTAATTTTGCATTTTTACATACTTCTTCAATAGCATTTTCTTCTAATTCATATTTTTCTTTTGATTTGTTTTGTTCTTCTATTCTTTCTTTAATTGATTTTTTTAATTCTTCTAATGTTTCAAATTCGCTACAATCCTTTGCAAATTCATCATTTATTTCTGGCATTTCTTTTTTCTTTATTTCGTGTAATTTTACTTTAAATACTGCTGGTTTACCAGATAAGTCTTTTGAAAAATATTCTTCTGGGAATGTAACATTTATGTCTTTTTCTTCTTCCTGTTTCATTCCAATTATTTGGTCTTCAAATCCTGGTATAAATGTGTTGCTTCCTATTGTTAATTCGTGATTTTCAGCTTTTCCGCCTTCAAATGGTACTCCATTTACAAAACCTTCAAAGTCAATTACTGCAGTATCTCCTGTTTCTACAGCTCTATCTGTTACTGTTACTAATCTTGCATTTCTTTCTGCCATATGGCCTAATTCATGCTCGATATCTTCATCAGATACATTATACTCTACTTTTTTTAGTTCTATACCTTCATATTTTCCAAGTTTTACTTCTGGTTTTAATGAAACTACTGCTGTAAAAATTAAATCTTTCCCTGCTTCTATCTGAACTATATCTATTTCAGGTTTACTTACAACATCTAATTCTTTTTCCTTTATTCCATCTTCATAGGCTTTCCCTGCAATTGCATTAAATGCATCTTCATAAAATATTTGTATTCCATACATTTTTTCTACCATTTTAAAAGGAGCTTTTCCTTTTCTAAATCCTGGTATGCTAAAATACTTTGCATTCTTTTTAAATACATCTTGTATAGCCTCTTCGAACTTTTCTGCTTCAATTGTAAATTCTAATTTAACTTCATTTGTTTTATTTTCTACGTTTTCTACTTTTACTTTCATTTTATTCAATCCTTTCAGTTTTTACTTTAACTAAATTATTATACCATAAAAAATAAAATTTGCAAGGGTTTTTCTATTCCCTTGCTTACTTTATTAATAAATATTTTTGCCATTTAGTTTTTTGTAGTCTTCAAAAATTTTTCTTGCTTCCTCTAGCTCTATATGATGCATTTCAATTAGACTTTCGGCTTTCCCTTCTAGATACTCATATATCATATCATCTCTAAACCCAATTTCTGCAGTATGTTCTTTTGTATTTGCATAGTAAACCTCTTTTATGTTTGCCCAAATTATTGCAGATAAGCACATTGGACAAGGTTCTGCACTTGCATATAATACACAACCAGATAAATCAAAAGTTCCTAATTTTTCTCCTGCTAGCCTTATTGCATTAACCTCTGCATGTGCTGTTGCATCTTTTGATTTTCTTACAGAATTATGAGCTTTGCTAATTATTTGTCCCTCTTTTACTATAACTGCTCCAAAAGGGCCTCCTTCCGAATAATCGTTTATACTATTTATTTTTGATTCTTCAATCGCCATTTTTAAGAAATCTTCTTTTGAAAAATTTTTCATGTTTTATTTCCTCCTTCTAAATATGTCTGTTTTGTTACGGAATTTTTACAGGGTGATTACAAAATTACCTCGTTTATGTAACCTATATGTAATATTTTGTTTTTTCTGTGGAAACTGTGGATAACTCTGTGAATAACTATATATAAAGTATTTTAAATTTTGTGTTTTCCATTTTTTGGAATTTTTTATTTTGTTTGTTCGTCAAATTTATTTTATTTCTATTTATTATGTTTATTGTATGTTTGTTCGCATCAAATTCTCGTATGTATTGTTAGCAGTCACTTTTCTATTTTAAAAATATGAAATATAATATTATGCAAACCACCTCAGTAATTAATATTAATGGGAAACCTATATAAAACTGTGGTTTTTTGGTTTTGTGCCTAAAAGTATACATTCCAGCTATTCCGCCCAATTCCTCCTCCTAATATTACCAATGTTAGAAGAGTTTTTTCTTGTGTTCTCCAATGTCCTTTTTTTGCTTTCCATTTGTCCCATCCCATTGCTAAAAATGCTATTATATTTATTGATAGCAGATATATTATTATATTTTTTATTGTGAATATCTTCTCCATATTTTATCTCCTTATTCATTAGTATATTTTTTTTAATCTTATTTGTCAATATTATTTATTTTCTAAGTAAAAATTTGTTGCTAGTTTTTGCAACAAATTTTTATACATTTTTATGTTGAACACCGTTTGCATCAACAGTATCATTTTCTTTATATATTAAATCTGATACCTTTACTACTTTAAAACCCTTTTCTTCTATTTTTGTTAATATCATATCTAAGCTTAAAGCTGTATTTTCTGTTCCACTATGCATTAATATAATTGCGCCATTATCTAACTTGCTATTTATTCTTTCCCACATTTGTTCACCTGTTAAACCTTGCCAATCTAATGAATCAATTGACCATTGTATCATTTTATGATTTGTATCTTTTGCAGCTTGAAATACTACATCATTATACTCTCCATAAGGTCCCCTATATAAAGTAGTTGAACTTCCTGTCACTTTTTCTATCAAACTGCTACATCTTTGTATTTCATCAACATTCGCTTGATATGATAATTTATTTACATGTAAGTGGCTGTATGAATGATTTGCAATTTCGTGTCCTGACTCATGTATCTTTTTAGTTTCATTTTGATATTTTCCGTACCCAATCTCCTACCACAAAAAATGTAATTTTGATGTTGTGTTTTTCTAATGTACTTAATATTTTGTCGATATCATCTGCTGTCCATGCACAATTAATTGTAAGTGCAACCTTTTTTTCTTGAGTTGCTACTGAATATATCGGTATTTTATTACTTGCATTTGCTGATGTTTGAACAGTATTTTCGTTATATTTGTTAAAAGTTGTAGCCATAAAAAATAGCGTAAAAACCATCGTGCAAGTAATTACTGCAGAAATAATCTTTTCTTTGTTATATACAATAAACATAAAAAACCTCCTAAAATATGCTATTTAATTTTATTCATATTTTAGAAGATTATTAAACTTTTATGGTTTTATTATTCCAAATTCTTTAATTTTCTTTATTGTTTCGTTAATTTTTTTAGCCTCTTTAGAATTGTATTTTTCATTTTTTTCTAATTTACCTATACAGTCTTTTATTCGTTCTAATGTTGCATTTTCTTTATTATTATTGTATCTTTTTACATAAATATATAGCAATTCTTCTGTTGCTTCGAAAATTCCATTATTACTTGCTTCTTCAAATAATGTTATTGCTTTTTCTTCATTTTTCGGAACATCTGCAATAACTGAACCATTTAAATAAAAATATTTTGCTAAATTATATTTTGAATACCAAAAAATCTCTTTAATAGATGTATCTTCTGATATTTTATAATATTCAAAAGCTTTAAACAAATCTTGTTTTGTTCCTTCACCTTTTCTATACATTTCGCCTACTTTGTTTGCTGCCCAAGACTCTCCTAAGTTAGCACTTTTGACATAATATTTCAAAGCATTTTTTAAATCATTACTATCTTCATAATACTTACCCAGATTGTTGTACGCATAAGCATAATCTGCTTTTGCTGCTTTTTCAAAATATTTTTTTGCCTTTTCTTTATCTTTTGCCACACCTATTCCATTAGCATAACATATTCCTATAGTATTTATTGCAGCTACACTCCCTAAGGCTTCTGCCTGTCTTAAATAGTTCCACGCCAATTTTAGTTCCTCTGCATTCCCAGTGCCTATTTTTTTATTTATTATAATATTTGCCATCATCCAATTTGCTGCTGGATGGTTATTTCTAGCCGCTTTTGAAAACAATTCATAACTTTCATTATACCTTGGTTTTCCTGTAATTTCTCCTCTATATTCCATAAAAGCTAACTCAAATAATGCATAAGGATTATTTTCTTTTACTAATTGTTTTATTGAATGTAAATAATTTATTCCCTCTTTTAATTTTAAACTTAGAAATTTCTCCAAATCTTTTGCAGAAATACCTGTATTTCTTAATGCTATTTCAATAGTTTCTCTTTTAGTTTCTTCTTCATATATAGGTTGTTTATTTTCTAAGATGGCATATAATATGATCTCTATAAATGCTTCATATAGATTGCTAGTTTGTATCATATTATATAAACTTCTGCTAAATTCATTGCCTATATTTATATCGTTTTTTGCTATATTATATAATTTTAGACAAACCTCTTTAAATCTTTTTGAAGAATTAATATCTCCATCGAATATTATGCCTTCTATAATATTTAAAATATTTTTAACTATATTTTTGAATACTGTTTTGTCTTTTTTATATTTTGCTTCTAGTTCTATATATTTTTGGACATAATCATTTCCTATTGCCCTATACCCTGTGCAATAGTTATTTACTGTTGTTTCATTAACATCTTCTATATCAAAAATGGCACAAAAAACCTCGCTCTGAATTGCTGATGTTTTGTTTTTTGAAGCATTTTTTATTGTTAATATTACATTTCCTAATGATAAATATGAATACATATCATTCATTTTTATATATTTCTTATTCATGCAAACATTTTAGCATATTTTTTGTGGATTGTAAACTATGTGTGTGGATTTTTATTGCTTTCTTTTGTATATATTTTGACATATATTACTATAGAAAGGATTTGAGCAAATGGAAAATTTATTGTTGCCAATCGGCAATACACCTGTTGTAAAAATAAAATATATGTATAAGAATAAAATTAACTATTTTTATAGTAAATTAGAATATTATAACCTTACAGGAAGCATTAAAGATCGTGCTGCTTATTTTATATTAAAAAAAGCTATTGAAAATGGTGCATTAAAACCAAATCAACCTATCGCAGAAGCAAGTAGCGGTAATTTTGGAATAAGTGTTGCCGCTATCGGTGCTATGCTTAAGCGCGAAGTTCATATCTTTATGCCTAGCTTTGTTACAGAAGAGAGAAAAGAACTTTTAAAATTATATGGTGCTACCTTGCATTTAAATAATGATGAACACGATGCTTTTAATATTGCAATTGCAAATTGCGAAAATTTCGCAAGACAACATAATGCTTTTGAAACTTCACAATTTCAAAATTTTGATAATGTTAATGCACACTACTACGGAACAGGAACAGAAATTGTAGATAAATTAGGTTCATTAATAGGTGGATTCGTTGCAGGAATAGGCTCTGGTGGTACTTTTACAGGAATTGCAAAGAAAATAAAAGATTATGATAATTCTAAAATTACATATTGCATAGAACCAAACAATATGCCAATCTTTTCAGGTGGAGAGTTGACTGGTCATAGTAAAATATCTGGAATTGCTGACGATTTTATCCCAAATATTGTAGATACATCATTGATTGATGGCGTAATTGGTGTTGAGGATGATGATGCAATAAATATGAGCCGTAAGCTTAGTAAAGAATTAGGTCTAGGTGTAGGTATTTCTAGTGGTGCCTATGCTATCGGGGCAATATTGCTTAATGAAAAGCTTAAAAAGCCTTGCGTAACTGTGTTTTCAGATGATAATAAAAAATATCTTTCTACCGAACTTGCTGACAATACAATTTGTTATAACAATTCAGAATTTATATCTAATCAGATTAAATTTTTAGGTTTAGAAATCTGCTAATTAATGATTTTATTTTAAAAATCGTTACATAATATATTTAGCAAATCCATTAATAAATAACGTTATGGATGGCAAAAGCGGAAGAATTTATTGACAGTTTTTCCATTTTATGTTAATATTAATATTGGAGGTAATTCTATGAAAAAAAATGTAAAAAAACATATAATTTTATTAACAATATTTTTATTATTAATTATTACTATTTTCTTTTCGAAACCAGTATTTGCGGATACTGAAAATTCTATTGAAAAAGATATTACAGAATTAACAAAAGGAGGAAGCACTCCTGCATTATCACCATATTCACCATATGTTGCTTTTATAAGCAAAAATATTTGCAATACTTATGAACAAACTCAAGTTAGATATTTACAGAAAGAATTAAATTCAATTATGGGCTATACTTTCGATACAGATGGTAAAATGACAGTTCAATTAAGAAACGCTGTAAAAGAATTTCAAAGAGCATATGGACTAGAAGTTGATGGGCTTGTTGGTCCAAATACTAGATTGTATTTAAATGCCGCTTATAAATATCAAAAAATTATAGTATCTGGAAGTTATTTAAATATCAGAACAAATCCTACTACTTCTTCTCTTTCTTTAGCAAAAGTTCCTAGGGGAACCATTCTAAGTTATATAGAAACAGCTTATACAAATGGTGTAAAATGGTACAAAATATCATATAATAATATTGTAGGATATGTTTCAGCGCAATATACAAAAGATACATTTGTTGAAGTAGATATAACATCTCAAACATTAAGATTATATAAGGAAAGATTATTAATTTTAGATACACCTATTACAACAGGTAAACCAGGCTCTTACGATACTCAGAAAGGTTACTATTCAATAATGTTTATTGATCAAGATAGATATTTACAACCATCTAATGTACATGTAGATTATTGGATGAGATTTAACAATGCTAAAGCTCAAGGTTTACATGATGCTAGTTGGAGAGTAAGTAGTGATGGAAATGTATTTAAATATTTTGGTGGTACTAGATATAAACAACCAGGAACAGCAGGAACTAAATATTCTGGAAGTAAAGGTTGTGTAAATATTCCACCTAATAAAATGCCTATAATATTCCAAAATACTGGATTAGGAACACCTGTATATGTTCATTAAAAGCAAAACAAAAAAAGAAAAGTGAAATTTACATTTCACTTTTCTTTTTTATACTTCAATTTAAGCTATTGCTTTTTTTGCTGTTTCTGCAAGTTCTGCAAATGCTTTGCTATCATTTACAGCTAACTCTGCAAGCATTTTTCTGTTTATACTAATATTTGATTTTTTCAATCCATTTATCATTTTGCTGTATGTTAAACCATTTTGTCTTGCTGCTGCATTTATTCTTGCAATCCATAATTTTCTATAATCGCTTTTCTTATCTTTTCTTCCTACAAATGCATAAGATAAAGATTTTAGTACTGCTTGATTAGCGTTTCTAAATCTATAACTTTTTGCTCCAAAATATCCTTTTGCTTGTTTTAATACTTTCTTATGTTTTTTCTTTGTTATTCTAGCTGTTTTTACTCTTGCCATTTTATTTCACCCTTTCTTTATTTTTTAGTTTCCATATGGTAATAATTTTTTAATTCCTGATTCACAAGTCTTATCTGCATAAGCATTTTGAATTCTTCCTGATTTTTTTTGTCTTGTTGTTTTGTTTGCTAAAAGATGTCTTCTATTTGATTTTGTTCTTTTTACCTTACCTGTTGCTGTATATGAATATCTTTTTGCTGCTGCTTTGTTTGTTTTTAATTTTGGCATTTTAAATTCCTCCTTATAATCTATTTATTTGGTGCAAGAATGATAAACATATTCTTACCTTCTAATAAAGGTCTCTTTTCAAGAGTTGAAACCTCATTTAGAGCTTCTACAAACTGGTTTAACACTTCTTCACCTAATTTAACGTAATTTAACTCTCTACCTCTAAATCTAACTGTAATTTTAACTTTATTTCCATCACTTAAGAATTTTTTTGCATTTTTTGCTTTGAAATTAAAGTCATGTTCTTCAATATTAGGGGTAACTCTTATTTCTTTAAGTTCTACTGTTTTTTGTTTCTTTTTAGATTCTTTTTCTCTTTTGGCTTGTTCAAACTTATGTTTTCCGTAATTCATAATTTTACACACTGGATTATCGCTATTTGGTGATACTAATACTAAATCTAAGTTTTTTTCTGTTGCTAAGTCTAGCGCTTGATTAATATTCATCCTTCCTAGTTTTTCTCCATTTTCATCAATTACTTGAACTTCTCTAAATCTTATTTGATCATTTATTAGTAAATCTTGTTTTATGTAGCTCGCCTCCTTAAAAAAAATACTTGTTCATCTAAAGAACAAGCAAACTCTATATTAATAATTATCTTTACAATTATTATAACCTTTTCCCATAAGTAAAGGTGAGAATTTATTACTTCTTCTTTAAATACTTTAATAGTTTACTACTTTTTATTAAAAAAGTCAAGACTTTTATTGACTTTTTGTAAAATTTGTATTAAAATAGTTCAGTGGTTAAAAATATTATTGATTTGTCCTTAGCCCGGTATTATCAAATAATATTTAAAATATATAATTTAAAATATTAAAATGGAGGAAATTTAATTATGAACAATGTTACATACACAGCAAAACCTAATGATATAAAAAGAAATTGGTATATAATTGATGCAAGTGGTAAACCACTTGGTAGAGTAGCTACAGAAGCTGCCAAACTATTAAAAGGAAAACATAAACCTACATATACGCCAAATGTAGATACAGGTGATCATGTTATTATTCTAAATTGTAAAGATGTTGTCTTAACAGGTAAAAAATTAGATCAAAAAATTTACAGACATCATACAGGATATATTGGAAATATGAAGGAAACTTCAGCAAGAAATATGCTTGAAAAAGATCCAACAAAAGTTATGATGCTTGCTATTAAAGGAATGCTTCCAAAGAATAGATTAGGAAGACAAATGATTAATAAAGTAAGAATATATTCTGGAGCTGAACATGAAAATCAAGCTCAAAAACCTATTATGTGGGAGGTAAAATAATATGGCAAAAAACATAGAAAAAACTTCATTTAATGGAACAGGTAGAAGAAAAAATTCAATAGCTAGAGTAAGACTTGTAAATGGTAATGGAAAAATTACTATAAATAACACAGATCTTAATGAATATTTTGGTGTTGAAACACTTAAAGTTATAGTAAAACAACCTTTAGTTGCTACAAATACACTTGATAAATACGATGTAATCGTTAAAGTTACAGGTGGTGGAATAAGTGGTCAAGCAGGTGCTATAAGACATGGTATTTCAAGAGCTTTATTAGAAGCAAATAGTGAATACAGACCAATATTAAAATCAAATGGCTTTTTAACAAGAGATGCAAGAATGAAAGAACGTAAAAAATACGGACTTAAAAAAGCAAGAAAAGCACCACAATTTAGCAAGAGATAATACAAAAAAACTCGGAAATAAAAATTTCCGAGTTTTTTTTAATGCTTATTCTAATATTTTTAATTCTACTGTCTCAATCTTGTATTTATTTGTTTCTTCATCTAATTTAAATTGTACTAATGTTTTACTTAATGTTTCTTCGTTTTGCTTTAAATCTGTTGTAAACAAATAATGTATTCCATCTAATACTATTTGGTTAGTTACAAGTATTTTAAATACTTCTACCATATGTTTATCGTCTTCGCAATCAAAAACTAATTGTGGTCTTTGTTTATATCCTGAATCTAATGTAACAAAATTATGATAAAAATCTTCAAATAATTTCATTCTTTCTAAAAATCTTTCTTCCCATCCATCTTCTCTTCTTACAACATCATAAATTAAATCAATAGATTTATCGCCCTTGCTTAATTTTATTCCTGCTTGTGGTTTAAACATCTTTTTACTTTGTTTAGCATTAAGAGTTGGCTTTACCACATAGCTGTCAAAAGCTTTTACTTTATTTAGGTATGCTACTATTACTTGGTTTCCAGCTAATCTTTTTTTTATCATATGAACTGGTTTTGTATTATCTGTTGCTTGCCATTTACACTCAATTTCGCGTGAATTTAATAAATATTTACCCATTTTTTCTAATGCATACACTCTATATATTCCTTTTCCATCTTCTGATTGAAAGAAATATCTTGTTAGTATTTTTAATTTAATTAATTGCTCTAATTTTGCATTTAATTTATCTTGTGAAGGAATATCTGCTTTTCTATATTGCAATATTTGAAAAAGTTGTCTTGAAGTTATAAACTCAAACTCATTTACAATTTCTATTATTTTAAAATGAATATCAGTAATATGGCCTTCATTAATTCTTTTTAGTATGTTATCCATTGTAACAAATCCATCTTTACCATCAAAAACTTTTATTTCTCCTGGTTTTACAGCAAATGGAGATATTTTTGTTTTTATATTACTATCTTCTACCATTTCTATTCCTCCTATATTTCGTTTTCAATAAAATTATTGTAGCATATTTTTTTACATTTGTCTATTTTTTTCTAATTTGGTCAAAACCTCTTGGAAATATTCTGGCAAATCCGCTTCAAATTTTACAGTTTTACCTGTGGTTGGATGCTTAAATTCTATGCTTTTCGCATGTAGCATTTGCCCTACTACATTAAATGGATTTTTTCCATTTGAGTATACTATATCTCCTACTATCGGAAATCCAATTTGTGCAAGATGTACTCTTATCTGGTGGGTTCTTCCTGTTTCTATTTTTACCTCTAATAGTGTATAACCTTGATATCTTTCTAATACTTTAAAATGAGTTATAGCTTCTTTTCCATCCTTTTTTACTGCCATTTTAGTTCTATCTACTGTACTTCTTCCTATTGGCATATTTATTGTACCTGCAGATTCTTTTATTTCTCCCCTTACTAACGCAATATATGTTTTTTCTACTGTTCTTGCTTGAATTTGTTTGCTTATATTTATATGTGCTAAATCATTTTTGGCAACTATTATTAGTCCAGAAGTATCTTTGTCAATTCTATGTACTATACCAGGTCTTAACTTCCCACCGTACACCTGAAAGTGAATCTTTACATCTAGCCATTATTCCATTTGCTAAAGTTCCACTCCTATTTCCATTTCCTGGATGAACTACTATTCCTTTTTCTTTATTTATTATAATTATATCATTATCTTCATAGATAATATCTAATGGAATATTTCCTTCGGGCTTTAAATCCGTTTCTTCTGGCTGAATATCTTTTATTGTTATTATATCTCCAGAATTTACTTTATATGATGTTTTTTTAATATCATCATTTACTAATATATCTCCATTTTCTATCATTTTTTGAATTGTCATTCTTGATATATTTTTTTGAATTGTGCTTACTACTTTGTCTAATCTTCCTTCTTCATTTTCTATTTTATATGTTTCCATAAATTATTCCTTCTTTAATAGCTGTATTCCAAATATAGCTATTCCTAATACAATTAATATGTCTGCTAAATTAAATATTGGGAAGTTTATTATCCCAGTTATATCTATATAATCTACGACAAATCCTCTAAAAATTCTATCTATAACGTTTCCTATTCCTCCTGCTAGAATTAAGCATGTTCCAATAGTAAAATCATCAAAAATTATCTTAGATAATATTACTATAAATATTAAAGTAATAATATTTATAAATATAAATTTATTTACATGTCCTTTACCTATACTAAATGCTCCGTCCCGAATTTTGGACGTAATTTATCTTTAAAAATCTATTTATTGTAATATCTTTTTTTATATTTATAATTTCTTGTTTTAAAAGCTGATCTAAAAAGATTAATATTATCATTAATAGTATTATTAAAAGAGTTTTCTTCATTTTTTACCCTACTCTATATTTTTTCATATATAACGAAGTTCTCATCACTATATATATTCTTATATGTATCTGTCTTTAGTTTGAAATATATATTTAGCTTTGCATCTTCTTTTAATATTATATGTGTAAATCCATATTCATCTAATTTTTCTTGTATGTTGCAGTTTAGACTATTTAGATTTATAAAATCTGTAAAAATATCTTTTTTACCGTTAAATTCTGGTGCATATAAATCTGCTCTTGAGTCTATAAAAACCGGTATATCATTAAACAATAAATAACTTCCATAGTTATATTCATTAAATAATTTCATCGTGCTTACATCTAAATTTTCATTAATCCAAATAGATGCTTGTACAGGATAATCTTTTTCTAATACATATTCATCATTCATTTTGTTTTTATATAGTATCGCAGATATAACTGCAATAATAATAGTTAGAATTACCATTATTATTGGTTTCGTACACACTCTCTCAAGTTCTTTTATTCCTTTATCGTCGTATTTCAATATAAAAGATGTAATTAGCCTATTTAATACAAATACTCCTAATAAAACAAACATTGATTCTTGTCTTCTAGTCATTAGTGCAAGTAATAATAAACCTGCAATTAGAAATAAATTTGATAGTCTTATTTTAGTATCTGTAAAGATTAAAAAAACTAAATAGACTTCTATTAGCACCAATAGTCCTATATGCTGTATCAATACGAGTGGTAGGTGCTCAGATATGTTATGAGTAGTATTTCCTTGCATTGTTTTGATTAGATATGTATATGGTGTATCTTTTAGAGGAGTTAATAGCCCTGTAAATATGCAAATAATCATAATGATAATTAACGGTACAACATATTTACTTGGTTTTACAATTAACTTGCTAAAACTTTTAACCTCTTTTTTTGCTTTTTCCTTAGCTAAATTTTCTTCCAAGTTAGCTATTTCATTTTCAATATTTTCATCTTTAATTACATTTTGATTTAATTTTTTAATTTTGCGTTTATATTTAATTACTTTCATATTAGTCAAAAGATATATTAAATACTCAACTATATATGGCATATATAGTATGAAATAAAATGGGAATACTGCTAAATGTATATTTGCAATCAAGATTGGAATAATGATTAGTCCTATGGCATATCGTTTTTTTCCAGTTTCTAAAAAAGATTCTATAAAATATATTGTTAAAACAAAAAGTATAAAAGTTACAAGTTGTGCCCTTGCAGCTATATAGCTTTCCATTAAAATCATAGTAGATATTGTTAATATAAAAGATATTATTTTGTTTTTAGCTAATTTCACATTTGTAAAATATACAGTTAGTCCTAAAACAACTGTCAAAATTGCTGTTGCAACATATATGCCGTTCAAACCCTCCTATTTTGTAAACTAAATACGTACAAACATCATACGCCCAATGCGGATATGTATAGTCTAAATCTTCATGCCATGAGAATGGGTCTTTCATTGTTATTCCATTTTCTACAATATATTCTCCTATTTTTATAGTATAATATGTATCATTTTGCAGAGTTCTTGGAGTTAAAGCTATACATAGTATTGTTATTAATAATACTGCCATCATAGTAAATCTTATTGAAATTTTTTTATTTTCCATAAAATTTCTCCTTTATTTCATTTTTCATATATTATCATAAAAGCATAAAAAAAACAACCCATAGATTAGTATGAGTCAATCTTCAT
>SFKP01000037.1 GCA_004553715.1 Clostridiales bacterium | reverse complement strand
TTCAAATTAGTAGCTCCACGTGTCGGTTGCACTTTTCTTTTCGTGCTTTAGCCTAAGAAAAGAAAATGTCCAACCGACAGCAAGATGGAGCGGATTATAATTAATTAGTCTGAACTGTAACTTATTGTATAAAAAACTTAAAAAAACAGTTGTAAAATCTGTTATTAATTGATATACTTACTATGAGATTATTTTTAGGAGGTTTTGTTATGGAAGAAGAAAGATTAAATAATGATGCACAAGATGTTATTATAAATGATGAGGGATTAGAAGGAAAAGAAGAAATAAGAATATCAAATGACGTTGTAGCAGCAATTGCAGGTAAAGCAGTTTCTGAGGTATCTGGAGTTTACAGCATGGCTGGAGGGATTGCTGAAGTCCTTAAAGGCAAAAAAGGATTTTCAAAAGGAATAAAAGTAGAGGTTGGAGAAAAGGAAACAAAAATAGATGTAAGTATAATTGTTGAATATGGAGTTAGAATTCCAGACATCGCATTTGAAATACAAAACAGAGTTAAAAAGGCAGTAGAAACAATGACAGGCTTAACAGTAGTTGCAGTAAATATACACATACAAGGAATAAACACAGAAGACAACAAAGAAACAGAAGAAAGTTCAAATGAAGAAGAGTAAAGATACAAATGTGGAGGTAAAAATGAAATTTTTAGATAAATTAGGATTAGTAATATTTTCGATTTTAGTTTTAATATTATCAGTAATAGCATTAGGCGTTACTACTGGTTGGATTGCATTAACAAGTATCGTAGTTATATTAAAATATGTGGTGGCAAATGATGTCCCAACAAAAATAGCAATTATTACATCAATTGTATTAGGAGTTTATGCTTTAAAATGTATATTTTTTAATTCATTTTCAGGGAGTTCAAAAGATGGAAAAGATAGCATCTTATTGGAAAGTGAAAATGGAAAATTATTAGTATCAAAAGACACAATTGAAAATATAACAAATACAGTAATTAAAAAATTTGATACAGCAGAAACTGTCTCAACAAAAGTAGAATTTGATGAAGAAAACAACTTAAATGTCTATATTACATTATTTGTAAAACCAGAAACAGTAATCAAAGACTTAGCTTCAAATGTACAAAAAGAGGTAAAAACTGCGGTTAAAAATTCAATAGATATTGAACCAAAATCTGTAAATATTAGAGTAAGAAATATTGTAAATAAGAAGGATACCGAAATAAAAGCAGAAGAAAAGTAAGTTGCAAAAGGGGGTTTAAAAATGAACGAATTTAAAAATTTTATTATTCGATATAGAGGTGCAATTATAGGTTTAATTGTAGCAATTATATTATTAGCATTAAAAATATATAAGTTAATAATATGGCTTATTGTAATAGCAGCTGGAATGTTTGCAGGAAATTATATTCAAAACAACAAAGAATATGTAAAGTCAAAAGTAAAAAATTGGATAGACAGAATTTAATTTTATTGGGGGACTAAAATGAAAAGAACAATGATGCGTGAATTGGCATTTCAATTATTATATCAATTAGAAATACAAAAAGAATTAAATGAAGAAGTAATTGAAATCTTTTGTAATACTAATGATATATCAAATGAAGAAGCAAAAAATTACATAAAAGAAATGGTCAATGGAATTCAAAAGAATGAAAAAAATATTACAAAAGTAATACAAAAAAACCTTAAACAAGATTGGAAAATAGAAAGAATTTCTAAAGTAGATATAGCTATTTTAAAACTTGCTATATATGAAATACTGTATAAAGAATTAGCATATAAAATTGCTATAAATGAAGCAGTAGAACTTGCTAAAAAGTATGGAGAAGACCAATCACCAGCTTTTATAAATGGTATACTTGCAAGTGTGTTAAAGGAGAAAGCTTGAAAATTCAAGCAAGTTTTAAAATAAGGAATGTGATTATATTATGAAACCACAAGCAATGTCAGTAAGTGACCTAAATAAATATATGAAAGACAAAGTGGCAGAAGATGAGTTTTTAAACAATGTGTATGTAAAAGGGGAAATTTCTAATTTTAAACATCACTATACAGGACATATGTATTTTACATTAAAAGACGATAAATCTCTTATAAAATGTATTATGTTTAAAACATCTACTGCTACTTTAAATTTTATGCCAAAAGATGGGATGAAGGTTTTAGTATTAGGAACAGTTGCTGTTTTTGAAAGAGATCGGAGTTTACCAGATATATTGCAAAGCTATGCAAGAAGATGGAACTGGTGATTTATATGCAAAATATGAAGAGCTAAAGAAAAAATTGGCAAAAGAAGGACTTTTTGATACATCACATAAACGAAAAATCCCCCTAATGCCAAAAGCAATAGGAGTTTTAACTTCTAGTACAGGTTCTGTTATAAAAGATATAATAAATGTTTCAACAAGAAGAAATCCAAATGTTAACATTAAATTATACCCAATACCAGTACAAGGAGAAAAAGCAGAATTAAAGATTGCAGAAGGAATAGAATTGATGAATAAGCTAAAACAAGTAGATGTAATAATACTTGCAAGAGGTGGAGGCTCAATAGAGGACCTGTGGCCATTTAATGAAGAGATAACTGCAAGAGCAATATATGATTCCGAAATTCCAATAATTTCTGCCGTAGGTCATGAAACAGATTTTACAATTGCAGATTTTGTAGCAGATTTAAGGGCACCAACTCCTTCTGCCGCAGCAGAACTAGCACAAGTAGATGTAAGAGAAGTAAAATATAAAATAGATGCTTATCAAAAAAGAATGAAAAATTCTCTTATAAAAAATTTAGACCTTATGAAAATGAGATATAAGAAGGCAATTACGTCAAGAGTATTTACAAAACCACTGCAAAGAGTGCAAGAAGAATACCTTAAAATTGATATATCAGTTAAAGCTTTGCAAAATGCTATTGGCTTAAAATTAAAAGATACAAAATCAAATTTAGCAAAAAATATATCTAAACTAGATGCTTTAAGTCCATTAAAAACTTTATCTCGTGGTTATTGCATTTCTGAAAAAGAAGGAAATGTTATAAGAAGTGTAAAAGACTTAAATAAAGGGGATAATATAGATTTAAAATTTATGGATGGTGTAAAAAAAGCAATTATAAGTTAGGAGATGTGTAATATGAAAAAAACAATTATGTATTTAATAGCTATAGCTCTAGTAATAATACTTGGCATAGCAGTAGCGAAAAATATGCTAAAAGAAAATGAAGTTGAACCAAAAAATATTGTAGACGTAAATAAAGAAAAAGAAGTAAATATCCTTGATGAAGAAATCAAACAAGAAGAACAAGAGCCAGAACAACTAGAAAATCCTGAAGAAACAGAAAATGAACCAGTAGAAGAAATATCAGATGAAGAAAAGGCAAAAAATATAGTAAGTGCCGATTGGGGAGAAGACACATCTATTTATTTTTCATCAGAAAAAATAGAAGAAGGAATTTATGATATATATGTTAGAGAAAAAGCTACAACAAAATCGTTATATAGATATACAGTAGATGTAAATAAAGGTACATTTACAAAAGAATGGGAGGCATATTAGGTTTGAAAAATAATTACAATACTAGTATGTAGATTAGAAAGAAAGGATATTAAAAATGAAAGAAGTAAGTTTTGAAGAGAACATGGAAAGCTTAGAAAAAGTAGTACAAGAATTAGAAAATGATGAATTAAATTTAGAAGAATCAATCAAAAAATTCGAACTTGGAATGGAACTTTCAAAAAAATGCAATGAATTTTTAGAAGATGCAGAAAAAAGGATAACAGTGCTTATAAAAAAACGGTGAAGAGATTAAAGAAGAAGATTTTTAGAATGTATAAAAAAACCACTTTTGGGGAAAATACCTAAAGGTGATTTTTTATGAAGAAAAGTAAAAAAATAATAGCAATAATTTTGCTTGTAATTTGTAGCGTAATATATGTATCATATAATATATTTTTTAGACCTGATGTAAATACTAGTATTGCACTATCTAAGTATGGCTCAAGGGGAGATGAAGTAATTACAATACAAACAAAACTAAAAAGATGGGGATACTATTATGGAAATATTGATGGAATTTATGGAAGTAAAACATTAGCTGCAGTAAAGAAATTTCAATCTGCAAATGGACTTAAAGTAGATGGAATAGCAGGTCCAAAAACCTTAGAAAAGATGGGAATTTTTAATTCTTCGAATAGTAGTGGGGGAACATATTCTAATTCAGACTTAAATTTATTAGCACATTTAGTGTATGCAGAGGCAAGAGGGGAAAGCTATAGGGGGCAAGTTGCAGTAGCCTCAGTAGTTTTAAATAGAGTAAAAAGCTCTTCATTTCCAAATAGTGTTGCAGGTGTAATCTACCAAAAAGGGGCATTTAGTGTTGTAAGTGACGGACAGATAAATTTATCCCCAAATCAAACTGCAATTAATGCTGCACAAGATGCAATAAATGGTTGGGATCCAAGTTATGGAGCAATATATTACTTTAACCCCAATACTAGTACAAATGGATGGATATGGTCAAGACCTGTGACAGTAGTAATAGGAAACCATAGATTTTGTAAATAACGTAAAAACAAACGGACAAACTTTGTCCGTTTGTTAATGTTCAGACCCAAATTTTCAAATTAGTAGCTCCACGTGTCGGTTGCACTTTTTTTTTCGTGCTTTAGCCTAAGAAAAGAAAATGTCCAACCGCCAGCAAGATGGAGCGGATTATATATTAATTAGTCTGAAATGTAACATCCGTTTGTTTGAATTTTATAAAAATACTTGCAATAAAAACAAATGTTTTGTATAATAATTTTAAATAAAAAGACAAAATTAGGAGATGATAATATTGAGCAATTTACAAGCAGAAGAATATAAAAATTTTGAAGAAATAAGAAAGATTAGAGAAGATGGAACGGAATACTGGAATGCTAGGGAACTAAGTGAAGTTTTACAATATAAAAAATGGGAGAATTTTTCAAAAGTAATAGACAGAGCTAAATTAGCATGTAATAATAGTGGATTGAATATTAAAGACCATTTTCCTGAAGTCAGGAAAATGGTTGAAATAGGCAGTAATACTGTAAGAGAATTATTAGATTATGAACTTTCAAGATACGCATGTTATCTAATAGTGCAAAATGGAGATCCAAGAAAAGAAATTATTGCGATTCGGACAAACTTATTTTGCAATTCAAACACGAAGACAAGAAGTAGCAGACTATTTTAATCAATTAGATGAAGACAATAAAAGATTAGTAATTCGTGGAGATATAAAACAATGGAATCAAATGTTATTAGAAGTAGCACATAATTCAGGAGTTATAACAACACAAGAATATGCAGAGTTTCAAAATGCAGGATATATGGGATTGTATGGGGGACTAACAGTTGACGATATACATAAAAAGAAAAATTTAAAAGATAAAGAAAAAATACTGGATTTTATGGGAAGTGAAGAATTAGCTGCTAATTTGTTCCGTATTACGCAAACAGAAGCTAAGCTAAAGAGGGAAAATATAAAAACAAAGCAAAAAGCCAATCAAACTCATTATACAGTTGGAACAACAGTAAGAAAAGCTATAAAAGATATTGGAGGAACAATGCCAGAGGACTTACCAAGGCCAGAAAAAAGTATTAAACAAATTGAAAAAGAACAATTAAAAAGATTAAAAGACAAAAAGACTAAATTAATGTTAGATGAATAAAAAATAATATAGAACCATTAAGGTTTATCTCTAGGCGGAACGGAGGTATAATGGAAATTCAATCATAGAGAAAATAAACGGAAGGAATAACAGGTTAGATAGACTTGCTGTCAAAACACCAATAAAATAAGGAAGAACTAAATAAGAATAATTTTGCCCTTATTTAAGTTCCCCCTTTGTCCGTTTGTTTGCTGAAATAGATTTTAATAAGTCTTTGCCTTTGCTAGAATATATCTGTTGTTGCAGCAATTTTGTTGTTGTATACTGCAAATGTTGTTGTTGTATTTTTGTCAATTTTCTTTACATCTGAAGATGCTGGAGTAGCTTTTACATTTACTTGTACTTTTACAAGGTAGAAGCCTTTTTCAATTTTCTTTACAGATTTAAATTTTACTATTTTAATTTTATAAGATTTGTAATTATCTTCTTGATAATCAAACATTTCTTCTAATTCAAGCTTAGCATTTTCAATAAATTCTTCCAAGTTGTCATTATATTCATAAGCAAGATCATCATCTTGATAATCTTCTAAGAACTCGTAAAAGTCTTCTTCATTAAATTTTGTATCAAAAGAATAAGAAAGGACATTAATAGCTTTTAAATCCATGCTTTTAACAGCTTTTTCAGCATTATGGCTGTTTAATGCACTTACATAATTTTTAATAACTTTTTTAGGTGTTTTTATGCATGAGCATAATACAATAACTACGACTACAATAGCAGCAGCGATTCCTGCAATAAGCATCCAATGAACTTTTAACCAGCTCAAAATACCTGAGAATTTGTTTGTTTCCTCCTCCATACTAAAACCTCCTTCATAAATTTATATTATATTATTATTACAAGTTAAAAAAAATGTCAATATAAAAATAATATTTATCAAATTAACTGTTAATGTTCATACCAAAATTTTCAAATTAGTAGCTCCACGTGTCGGTTTCACTTTCCTTTTCGTGCTTTAGCCTAAGAAAAGAAAATGTCCAACCGACAGCAAGATGAAGCGGATTATATATTAATTAGTTTGAATTGTAACGATTAACTATTGCATAAAATACAAAATATGGTATAAAATAAAGAAGAAAATAGAGCATAAGGAGGAAGTAAAATGGCTTATGAAACAAAAAAAATAAAAGAAGGAATAACCATTCATACTATAGAAACAGAGAAGTTTAAAACAAATCTTATAGCAGTATTTCTTACAGTACCATTAAAAAGGGAGACTGTAACAAACTATGCATTAATACCAGCAGTATTAAAAAGAGGAACTAATTTTCTAAAAACACAGGAGGAAATAAATATTAAACTAGAAGAAATGTATGATGCATCATTTGATTGCGGAATAGATAAAGTTGGGGATAACCAAGTAATAAAGTGCTATTTAGAGGCTTTGAATGATGAATTCACTTTAAATAATGAGCAAATATTAAAGCAATCATTAGATTTAATATTTGAAATTATCTTTAATCCATTAATAGAAAATAGTTCATTTAAAGAAGAATATGTAAAAACTGAAAAAGAAAATATGAAAAAATTGATATTATCAAAAATTGACAATAAAGATAAATATGCGTTAGAAAGTTGCATAGAGGAAATGTATAAAGGAAAAGATTATGGAATATATAAATTTGGATATATAGAAGATTTAGAACATATTACTGCTAAAAACCTATATGATGCATATTTAGAGCTAATCAATAAAGCTAAAATAGACATCTTTGTATCAGAAATATTAAAAGAAATAGAAGAAAACCAAAATTTAAATAAGCTAAATCCAAGAATACCAAATATAGTTAAAAACACAGAAGAAACTGAAATAAAAGAAGCGGTAGAACCAAAAGAAATAAAGGATATTAAAGAAGTTTCACAAGGGAAAGTAGTTATAGGGTTAGATATAGCATATAATAAAAAAGACTCAAGATATCAAATGGCATTATATAATGTAATATTAGGAGAAAGTGCTACCTCTAAATTGTTCCAAAATGTTAGGGAAAAAGCAAGTCTAGCTTATAGTGCAAGGTCAAATTATATTAGACAAAAAAACAATATCTATATAAGATGCGGAATAGAAATAGAAAAGTATGAAGAAGCCCTAAAAATAATAAAAGAACAATTAGAAGACATGAAAAATGGTAATTTTTCAGAAGAGGACTTAAATAATGCTAAAAAATATATGCTTGCAGGAATAAGAACAGTGCAAGATGAGCAGGACTCAGAAGTGACCTATTATTTCGGACAGGAAATTTCAGGAACGTTTACAACTTTTGATGAGTATATGAATAAAATAAACGGAGTTTCAAAAGATGAAATAATTGAAGTTGCAAATAGTATTAAAATAAATACAATATATTTCTTAAGAAATTAGGAGGGGCTTATGCAAATTATAGAAAATTCACAAATTAAAGAAAAAGTATATATAGAAAAGCTAGAAAATGGTTTAACAATTATGATTATACCTAAATCAGGCATTCAAAAAAAATATGCAATATGGGGAACTAATTATGGCTCAGTAGATAATAAATTTATTGTACCAGGTGAAACTGATGTAACAAGCGTTCCAGATGGAGTTGCACACTTTTTAGAGCATAAAATGTTTGAACAAGAAAATGGTACAAATAGCTTAGATACATTAACAAAATTAGGAGTAAATGCGAATGCATATACAACAACAAACCATACAGCATATTTATTTGAATGTACAGAAAATTTCTATGAAGCCTTAGATGAGCTTATGGATTACCTTCAACATCCATATTTTACAGATGAAAATGTAGAAAAGGAGAAAGGAATTATTGCACAAGAAATAAATATGTACAATGATTACCCAGAATGGGAAGTATACATGAATGCAATGAAAGCAATGTACCATAATAATCCAGTAAAAATAGACATTGCAGGAACAGTAGAAAGCATAAGTAAAATAGACAAAGATGTTTTATATACGTGTTATAATACCTTTTATCATCCGTCAAATATGGTAATGTGTTTTGCAGGAGAATTTGAGCCAGAAAACTTGTTAGAAGAGGTAAAAAAACGTTTACTTCCAAAGGAAAATGAAGGCGAAATCAAAAGGATATATGTAAGTGAGCCAGAAGAAATAGTAAAAAAAGAAGAAATAAAGAAAATGGAAGTAAGTATGCCTATGTTTGTAATAGGGATAAAAGACAGTATAAAAGGAAACAACGAAATAGTGGAAGAAGCCATAATAAAAAGGCATATTGCAATAGAAATAATTTTAAATTTAATTATTGGTAAAAGTTCAAAACTATATAAAAAGCTATATGAACAAGGCTTATTAATGGAAGAACCATATTTAGATTATGAATTTGATAAAACATATAGACATATTACAATAACAGGAAAATCTACAAATCCAAAAAAAATATTAAAAAATATACAAGAAGAAATTTTAAATTTAAAAAATAATGGAATAGATGAAACAGCTTTCCAAAGAATAAAGAAAATGTTATATGGAAGGACTGTAAAAGAATTTACAGATGTATCAGATATCTGCAGAATGTTCTTAAATGACTATTTTAAAGGAATAAACAGCTTTAATTATTTAGAAAATTATAAGCAAATATCAAGTAGCTATACAATGCAAATTTTAGAAGAAGTATTTAAAGAAGAAAAAACAGTTATATCAATTATAAACTAAAAAGGAGAAACATAATGTCTAACATTTCATTTCCATCAATGAATTTAAATTTAAACATTTCTAAAGTGGCATTTTCAGTATTTGAAATAGATATATATTGGTATGCAATAATAATAGTCGCATCAATTATTATTGCATTATTAATATGCCATAAAAAGGATGGATTATATGGTATAAGTTTTGAAACTATTTTGGATTTTATGATATATGTAATTCCTATATCAATAATTTCTGCAAGAATTTATTATGTGATGTTTAACATTAGATATTATGCATTAAATCCATCACAAATACTAAACTTTAGAACAGGAGGATTAGCTATATATGGAGGAATTATTGGAGGACTAATTACAATTATTATATTATGCAAAAAAAGAAACATTAATATTTTAGATTGCTTAGATTACATAGTACCAAGTCTTGCAATAGCTCAATCTATAGGAAGATGGGGGAACTTTATAAATTCAGAAGCGTATGGAATAGAAACAAATCTTCCATGGAGGATGGGAATATTTGAAGCAGGACTGTATAAAGAGGTTCATCCAACATTTCTTTATGAAACGATTGCCACTTTAATAATTTTTATTATACTTACAAAAATGCAGAAAAATCGAAAATTCAAAGGCCAGATAACAAGCTGGTATTTACTATTGTATGGGTTTGCCAGAGCAATTATAGAAACATTGCGAGCAGATAGTTTATGTCTATATGGAATAAAAGTATCTAAATTGGTTTCAATTATAGTAGTAATAATATCTACAATTTTTATAATATATAATTTGTCAAAAAATAGGCTAAATGTAAATAAAACTTCTAAAAAAGAATAATACTGTTTTAAAATAAAGAAAAAATGCATAAAAAAATCCCTTAAAAGCATTGATTTTAAGGGATTTTTATTGACTTTAAGCAAAAAATGTGTTATTTTTTAATAAAACAAAAGAAAAAAGTAAAAAAAGGAGAGTGCTGTAAATGTTAGAAGAAAAAATAAACAAATTGAAGGAAAAATTAAACAAAAGTATAATAGAAGAGGGAGACTACGAAAAAACATATAAAATAAGTGTGGAGTTAGATAAATTAATAGCAAAATACTATATGGAAAACGTATTAACCATAAAATAACGCTAGATACATTCCATAAGATGGAGCGGATTATATATTAATTAGTCTGAATTGTAACGAAATAACTTAAAAATGCTTAAAAACTGTTTACAAAAAAATACAAAATATGCTAAAATATAACATATAAATATGGAAAAAGTTGAAAACAAGCCAAAAATATGTTATAATAAAAAAGATAGAGGAGGTGCAATTAAATGAAAAATAAAAAGATATTAATAATTGCACTAATTTTTTCAATTGTATTATCAATAAGTTCGATAGTACTAGCAATAGATGATCCAGATTTCTATAAACCAGATGATGATTTAGGAGAAACAACAATATTTTCAGAAATGGTGTCATCAGTATTAGGAGTAATATCAGTTATAGGTATATTTGTAGCTGTTGCTGGTATTATGATTATTGGAATAAAAACAATATTTGGCAGTGTTGAAGAAAAAGCAGATTATAAGAAAAAAATTCTACCATTTATAATAGGAGCAATTATATTATTCGTTCCAGCAACTGCAGTACGATTAATTTATAAAACTACTAAAATTACAGTAGGAGAAGAGTATGCAGGATATTCTGATGAACAATTTACTCCATTAGATGGTAATGGAAATATTGATGAAAAAACTAGTACTAATAATATAAAAGATTTCATAGAAAAATATAAAAACAAATACTCAAGTTCTTCTGAGTATTATCAAGACGGAATGGTCTCAAGAAGAAAAAACATATTCAAAGAAGAAAACAGAAAATGGTATAACGCAGGAACAACGATTGAGTATGATGGCATGGACGAGGTACTATTGATGAAAAATTTAATAAAATATAAAAGAGCTGCACTAGCAGAAATAGCAGAAATAGAAGATTCAACATATTATGAGTATGTGGAAAGCTTATGGGATAACTTTATTAAAGGAGTTAAAAAAGAGCCTTTTGACGGCCCTGTTTATGTAAATTAGCGAAGCGATAAGGAGGAAAATTATGAAAAAATTATTAAATATCTTAATAATTTCAATGCTTCTATTAATTCTAA
>SFKP01000006.1 GCA_004553715.1 Clostridiales bacterium | reverse complement strand
TTTTATTGGTGCCTTTACAGGAGGAACTGCAGCTGCTGCAAGAGGTATCGCTGCAGCTGTATTCTTTGGATATATAGCATCTTTAATTTCAAAACCAAAAATAAAAAAGCAATAGTTTTTTCTATTGCTTTAACATTTTTTTCTAAGATTTCCCTACTAAAAGTTTATACTAACGTTGTAATTTGAGATAAGTGGTCATATTTTTTTGCATAAAGGGTATAAATGAAATCCTAAATAATTATGTACAAAGCGAGTACAAATATTCATTATTTATTTTTATCTTAAAGAATTATTATCATATTGAAAAACCCCCTCAAATTATATTTGAAGAGGTTTATATTCTAAAGGTTTAGTTTAAGCACTTGGTTGTGTTGCTGATCTTTTTATTTGCATATCAAATGTAATATCTGCACCTGAGGCATTGTTTTCACAATCTACATCTTGCCCTTCTATCCACATATATACTCTCACTTTTGTTATTCCTGCTGGTAATTGGAATATAGCTTGTGCGTCTGTAACATTTGTTCCAAATGCTGCAGTTGTTGAATATGCGATTGGAGTTGTTGCAAAATATGCTGTGTTAGCTCCAGTTGCTTTAGCATCTGCTAAAGCAATACCATCTGTAATTGTTGCTTTAACACCATCATAAGATATTCTCTCTTCGCCAGTTTCACTAATTGTTAAACCATAAGTTCCTAAAGCCGCTTGTGTTGCAGCTGCTGTATGAACATCATAATTTGGCTCCCAAATATATCTCCCACTTTCTGTTGTTGCTCCATTTTGTTTTTGTATAGTTGACAAAGCTGTTCCATCTGGCTTGGTTCCTTGAACTAAAAAAGCTACTCTTGCTGCATTTTGAATTCCTTGGCTTGTTGAACCTGATTTTAATTTAACCCCTGACTTAGATGTTAATTCTATATTTGTTGCTTTCTCAACTTTAAAGAAAATGTCAAAAGCTATAAATTTACCAGTTGTGCCTGTTACCTCTGTTTGTTTTTCGGCTGTTAATTCATAAATACCTGTATTTTCATCTGCTAAAACAGTTCCTGCGAACATATCCATTTTACCATCTGTTACATTTCCAGCTGTTGATACAGCTTCAAAAGCTGATGGGAATTGATTTATTAAATCACTATATGTACTAGCTGCTGTCACTAAGTCTGATTTGTTTACTAAAGCAGACCATTTACTTCCATCTGCTGAAATTTGTAAACCTCCTTGTGCTGCTACATTAACTTCTAGTTGGCTAATTGTAACTGTTTGGTTTGCTGTAAACCATGCATAAGATGATGATAGTAATATTACTGAAAAAAGTAATAACAATAATAAAGTTGCTCTCGCGCTATGTCTTTTTGTTTTTCTTGTTTTCATATTATTCTTCCTTTCTTTTATTTTTTTGGATAACTCAATATTACATCTTTGGAAAAATAATGTCAATACATTTTAAAAATGTAATTTATTTGTAATATTTGTAATATGTTTGTCATATTTTCTTTTTTACTGTTCGATATGTTCCTCAGTTATTTCCATATGCATTTTCATTTGACCTCCTATCAAATAATCTATGCAATCTGGGTCATCTCCTTCAATCCATATTACAATCGTAAACTTATCTCTATCTCCCTCATTAAAATCTTCTCTTACTCTCATCAATACATATTTATCTGAATAAAAAGGTGTAGTATTTGCTTCTGCTTTCCCATTTTTCCCAATTTTTGCATATACTTCTTCTGCCCCATTATGATATATCATTACTCTTACTGCTTCATCTACATCTCTTATTATATCATCTATAATTATTGTATACCAATAGTTCGTAGTTTGGCTACCTTGATTTTCTACAAAAAATGTATATGCTATGTAATTATCTCCATTGTGTGCTCCCCCTGGATGTTCGTTTAAGTCTTTAGGTAGCCAATTAATAGATATATTGTCCATAAACTCCTTTTTGTCAGCTTCTAGCACTCTTCTACCTTCTTTTATCTCTCCATTTTCATACATTATTAGTCCACTTTTCTTCGCAAAGTTTTGATTTAAAGCAATAGTAAAAGCGCCTTGAGTATATACAATTCGTAAAATTACATAAATTATTATTAAAAATAGCAAACTAATTAATAAACCTAGTTTTAGTGCTTTTATTCTTCTTTCTCTTATATTAATTTTTTCTGAATTTAATTTTACTTTTTCCTTTAACATTTTTTCTTCTTTTTCCTTTATTTTTATTGCTCTAAATAATTTAGTATGATAAAATCTAATCATATTTTGAAAGGGTTGATTCTATGTCTAAATTATTTAAAAAGTTATTATTATTCTTATCTGTCGTTTCTGCCTGTATATGTTTTTGCATTATGGTATATACATTTGCAAAATATATTACTTCTGCTAACCAAATTGCAAGTATTCCAATCGCCAGATGGAATATTAAAGTTAATGATGTTTCAATAAAAAATAATTCTGCACTTTCTTCTGTTATTTCACCTGTTTTTCCGGGTAATTCCCATATTGCTAGTGGAGTTATTGCTCCTACAGCAGAAGGTTATTTTGATCTTGTATTTGATTTTTCAGACACTGACGTTTCTTTTATTTATGATATAAATATTAAACCAAATGAAGATAGTAGTGTCACAGACTTAGTAGTTTCTGGCTATTCTATTGATAATGAAGAGCGCCTTGATTTTGACGGTAATACTGGTATAAGTGATACAATATATTATAATAGTGGCATTGACTCTAGAACAATACGTGTGTACATTTTATGGGATGATTCTAGTAATGCTAGTATGAATAATATTGCAGATGCTGCTGCTACTTTTGAAAGCTCGAACGAAGCCCTTTTGGATGTATCAATATCATTTACTCAAACTACTAGTACTACAATATAAATATAATTTCTATTGTGTGGCTTGAATAGCCTTTATTACTAATTCTATATGTATGCTAGGACTGGTTGGATTGTTTTTATTATATTCGTATGCTAATTCCCCCCACTCTGTGTCTAATACATCATTACCTTCCATTGGCCATGATATTATTGCAGTAAAATTTGCACTTCCATTTGTCGAATTTAAATTTGAATTATCTATTTCAAAAGCAATGTTAAACGGGCATGTGGTATCAATTATATTTAGTATTTCTTCTTGTGTCAATGTTTCACTTGTTGTATATGTTGTGTCTAATATTCTTATGGTTTTTATTTCATACGATAAATTTGCCAAAGTTTCTCCAGTATTATATGCTGTTACGGTTTTTGACTGTATTTCCATTCCCGGATAAATTATATCAAAATCTAGCATTATTTCTGTTTTAATTTCTTCTTCCCCTGCCTGAAAATGTACATTCCAAGAAGATATATGTGCACTCATTCCAGTAGACACTTTTGTTGCATATATAAACCAGGCATATGAATTAAAACTAAGCAATAATATTAATAAAATTAGATTTCTTAGTTTGATTCTTTTAAATAATTTAATTATAAAAATATCATCTCTTTGCTTATTCATCTTATTCCTTTTTTTCTTCATCTTCCTTATCTTCTTTATTTTCTCTTATATCTATAACTGCTTTTCTTATCTCTAAAAATATTAGTAATACTAATGGAATAAATATTATAAAGTAGAATGAATACAAGTTATTTACTAGTCTTGAAATATAGCTTAAAGTTTGCATTTTATATATTACTTTTCCTATTACTTGTTCTTGTTTGACTATAGGATCTTCTCCAGTGTTTGCAAGTCCTTTTGTATGAAATTTGTAATTCCCATTTTCTTCTTCTATTTCTATAACCTGATGTGTGACAATTTTTCCAGAAAAATCACCTTCTGCCCCTTGATATACCACATCATCCCCCTGCTTTATCTCTGATGGTTCTAGTGTTTTGGATATTAGTACATCCCCTACTTCATATTTTGGAAGCATACTTCCACTGACTATATTAAATACTCTAAAACCACCTAAACTTAAAGTGTTGTTAGATACTCTTTGTAAAACAACTGTTATCAATATTAATACTACTAAAACTACAAGTAATGTATATAAAATATTATATATTAGTTTTAGTGCTTTATTTTCTTTTAATTTTTCTAACATTTTATTTTCCTCCATTTTGGGTCAAACTTATTTTATTTGTTTTAAATAATAATCAATGTGTTCCTTAAACACTCTCTGCACTTCTGCAATTGTTGCCATGTTTTTATGTTTCATTGTTTTATATGTTTTTGATATTATATCTTTTAACTGTTCTTCTGTAAGATTATCGTTTGAATATAATATTTTTTCTAAGACTTTGTTAGTAATTTGCTGTTTTGCCTGTTTCTTTTCAAGAGTATCAGCTTGTCCCTTGTCTAATGAATTTACTATTAAATAATCTAGCAAAAATGTTTCGTCAACTAATTCTTTCATTTCTTTATCATCAGAAAAATTTCTTCTGCTTTTTACTTCTTTTGTTTTATCATCTATATTCTGTTGCATATAATTCCAAAGTTTTACTGCATATTGAAAATTGACGTTTTTTAGGATGACATTTGTCCTCTTTATCGGTGAAACAACTAGGGCAATATGCTTTTTATCTATTATTTTATACGTTTCCGAAGATGTTAAATCTTGTATTTGTTGCTCTAGTCTTTCTATTCTCGCGATTGTATCAGATATAGTGCATTTTTCTTCCTTATTAGTAGTTAATTCTATTTTAATACTTATGTTTTCATTTGCTATTTTTGATATTCCTGTATAGTCTATCTGTTTGTTACTTCTTTCTTTTATTGCTTTTCTTCCTTCTAGTATTTTTTTTCGCTTACTTATGAAAAACTTCATGTTTTGTATTAAAGTATATATGAAACGGTTTTCGTACGTATCATAACTTTCTTCTTTATTTATATTAAGTATTTTAGATGGTTTTACATCTCCCGTTTTTTGATCAAAATCTTGTATAAAATTTGTATTTTTAGATAAATGTTTTATACTATCTACTGTTATTCTTCTTGCTAACTCTATTTTTACAATTTCTTCTTCATTAATTATAAATCTGTTTGGATTTTTTAAAATATTCCCTATATATGGAATAGTTAATTCCATAAGATCGATCCATTCCAAATCTTCTGTCACTTTTTGATAATTTGTTTTAACATTTAAACTTGAATTAATGCTCTTCATAAATTCATTCTGATTACTTTCTTCACTTTGATATAATCTTATTACTTTTAATCTTTTCATAGCTTTTTATTCTTCCTTCCAACCACGACAAAAGCTTTTTTTAACACCTATCATCTAAGTTAACTTCTTCAATCTCTGCAAGTATTCTATACACTCTTTCATTTTATCTTTTCCAAAAGTCTTATTTAAAAATTCTATATATGGTTCTATCTCATCTCTTATATAGGATATATTTAATTGCTCAAATTTTCTTAAAACTTTTCTTGCTAAAAAATAGTCTACACCTGTAATTTCATCTCCACCACAGCCAACAAATACTGGTACGAATTTTTTCATGTGTGCAACTATACGATTACCAAATGCAATTCTAAAATGCTGTATTACATAATTATCCATTATTTCTATTTTATCTAAAGTATCTTGTGAAACTGCATTTTCTTCCATCGCTTGTTTGAAAAGCTTATCTAAATATGTGTAGTTTATATCCATTGGGTCTGTATCAACCGGTTCAAATACTTGTCCTTTATCATTTATATCTATTGGCATTGCTCTATCGTAAACTTTATCTGTAACCATAAATGTAGAGTCATCGTTATTAATTGTTCCTATGTACCACATATTAGATGGTATTTTTAACTTACCACCCATTAATTTCTTAGGGTCATTTTTCCAAACATTTGGTACAAGCTCTACAATCCATTCGTCTTTATTAGGCATCTCCAGTATAGAAAGCATTTCTGCAAAATAATACTCAACACGTGAGATGTTCATCTCGTCTAGTATAATGGTATATATATCATCTGTATATCCCGCTATATACATTTCCTTTAAAACTTCAGTTTCATTGAATTTTTTAGTAAACTCGTTGAAATATCCAAATAATTCTGTTCTATCTCTCCAAGATGGCTGAACAGAAGCAACACATGAGTCATGTTTTAGAAATTTCCCCCATGCATAGGCAAGTGATGTTTTACCTGTTCCTGAAATACCTTGTAAAATTACTAGTTTTGTTGATGCCAAAGAGGATATAAATAATTGCATCATGTTTGTTGTATAATATAGTTTTAATCTTGATGCTGCAAAGTTTCTAAAATTTTCACATAATTCTGGTAAAGTAAAATTATTTCCATAATTCTTAATTTTATAGTTTTTATATTCTTCGTCGATATCATTCAATTTTGAGAATCTTATTCCTGTATTTTTGTCTTCTTCTTTTGTATTTGTCATTTCTTTTTCTTCTTCTGCGCTTTCGTCTGGTTTTAAGCCTAATTGTGACACCTTCATTGCTAGTATTTTATCTTTTTCAATCATTAGTTCTCCTACTTTATGGTTAAGTGTGGCAATTTCATCTAACATAGTTTCTTGCTCTACTATCTTTCTTCTAAACCTAATATACTTTCTTATAAGAAAGTATATTAATAAGATTATTGCTCCATATACAAGTATCATAACAAGTATTGCTATTGCTACCATAAGCCATTCTGGCATGGTAAAATCTCCCTTATATTTACTTATTACTTCTGAATATGCCTTTATATTAAACAATTGCATTATGCCTTTTCCAAAACCTGTTGCGATTGTTATTAGTCCTGAAAAAAATTGTGACAAGAATTCATATAAAAATCTTGTGAATGTTTCCATCTAGTTTTCCTCCTCGTTCCTTAAGCTTATTTTTATTTTACATTCCTATTATATTTAAAGAATGTTTACTTTTTATTATTTCTGGATAAATTTTTAAATCTTTATTTATTAATACATATTTTGAAATTTCAAGTTCTTTTAGTTTTGATATGTCAAAACCTTCATCTATCAAAACAGCTATTTTAAAGCCATTTCGAATTAAGTTGCTATACTCTTTCTTATATTTTATAAAATCCATATACTTGACTTTAATTGTTATTTTTTCTTGTATGAATTGATTGTTTATTATTTCTATTATTCTTTTTAATTTTTGTTTTTTATCAAATATGGTTGCTTGAAAACTTACGATGTATTGCTTTTTCATATCTCCATTTATAATATTTTTAAGTATTTTATATATTACTAAATAATATTCTACAGCTTGCATATCCTCCTTAATAATGTCTGTTTCAAAAGCTTTCTGTATAGCTTCATTACTATATATCATTGGGAATTTAATATCATGGTTTAGTACTATTTCTTCTAGACGATTTTCGTCTGAAATTTTTTTAATTTCTAGGCTGAATTCACCACTTTCAAGTTTTGTTAGCAAATCTTGTATAGAAGCTTTGTATTCTGATACTATATTTCTTAAAGTTTGCTCAAAATCTTCGTTTACTTTATTTGTAATTTGTTTTTTCTTTTCATATATATCATTAATTAATTTTTCTGTATCTTTTTTATGTATTACATTATCAAAATATAGAATATACTTGTAAAAATTTTTAATTTGCTCAATAATTACTTCCTGCTTGGGAAATTCATTTAACAATAGTTCCGCCTTTTTATATATTTTTTTTAGTATATTACTCTTTAGCTCATTTCTGCTTTGTGACTCTTCCATATCATAATATCTTGCTTCTATATATGTTTTTATAAATTCATCAGATATCTTTTTATTAAATCTATTTTCTAATATTACTTTAAAGTATTTTGTTATATATTTTTCAGTTATCTTAAGATATTCATTCATTATGTTCATATATATTTCTCCTTTTATAGTGTTATATGTTTGTTAATGTTATTATTGGTGTATTGTTATTTTTTGGATATGTGTAGTCCTTCGATACATCTGTCTTATAAAATCTTATTCTCTGACTTGAAAGTGCATCTACTTTAAAAGTCATTCCGTTTATATATGTATAATTATTTTTTTGAGTTTGTGTAGTTGATATTGCATTAACATAAGCATTATTGGTATTATCTATTAAAACATCATTTGGATTAAATGTTAGTGTCACTATGCTTGAATAGCATTTTGCCTTATTGGTATCTGTTAAATTTAAATATGTATCTCTTGTTATTTTATCACCACTTAAATATGTATCAAAAGCTTGGCTTACTATGTAATAAGAAAGTGTATTTGTAATATTTAATTCACAATATGGGCTATTTACAGAATCAATTATTTCATAACTTAGTTTTTCTTGCCCCACTACTAATGTAAATTTTCCTTTTATTGTTTTTTCATAAGGAGAACTTGCATGTGCTGTTATCTCTACGAAAACCTTATCACCTGTTTCTAAAATAGCATTTGGTGTAATTGTAAGATTAAAATAATCTGTATTTGTGTCAGCACTTATCATTCCTTGGGTTTTACTTAGTTGGCAAATAATGTTATCTGATGCTGTATAAGAAATATCATATTCTATATCATACTCTGTTTCTAATAGATTGTTTTCATAGCTATGCATATTTATAGTAATTGTATAATCATCAACCCCTGACCAGCTTTCAATTTGATAATTTGGATTGTTTGTATCTAATTTATCACTATAAAAATAGAATTCCTTTGTTCTACCAAAAAAGCCTCTAACATTATTTGATACATATCTACCAAAAACGGAAGCAAGAAATATTATATTAATAAAAATACAGCTTATTATTAATATTTGCTTTGTATAAAATTTGCTAAATTTCTTTTTTTTTGCCTCTTTCATTCTTATGCCCCTTCATTAATCATTTGTCTTGAATTAACTGTTATTTCTATTCCTTCTATAACATCCTGATACTCTATTGTTTGTTTATATTCTAAAGGGAATTCGATGACCAAATTATATATATTTGTTTCATTCTCTGTGTGCCCAAACATCTTCGTATCTGTACTAAAAACTCGAAAATATGTTCCATATTCATCTATTATGGTTTCCGAGTTTGTAATTATATTAATTTCTATCCCATTTAAATATAGTTTATATCTTAATGGTAAATTTGTTGTTGCCCTCATTTGTAAATCATACTCTAAAGATGTTTCTGTCCTTTTGGTACCATCATTATTTGCTACAGAAAATGTATAAGAATATGCTTCATCCCTAGGTTGCATTTCTGCCAAATTTACAGTCATAGTTTGATAGTCATCTTTTAACAAATAAAATGCCGCCTGTATATTTGCATCTGTTGTCGCTGTTGTTTCATATTTTGCCAAAGTTCTACATATTAACATTAATATTAATATTAGTGTTAGTAATGTAATTAGGAATTTAACAATTATAATAATTCTTTTTCTATCAAACATTATCTTTATCTTCCTCTTTTTCTTTACATTGGTTTTTTTCTTTAAATGAAAAAGCAATCCCAAAGAAAATAATGGTTGTTATAACAGATATAATAACTTTTGGAGAAGTAAAAACCTTTTTCCAGATTGCAATATTTGGAATAATTTTTATTACCTTGCCAATTACTTCACTTCTAGTAATTGGATTATCTGTAGTATTGTTTGCATCTCCTTTTGTAATTATTTTACCATCGCCCATTTCTATAATTCGATGTGTAATAATGTTTTCATCTTGTTTAAATACTATAATATCTCCATGTTTTAGTGGTTGATTATATTTTAATTTTGCTATTATAATATCTCCTACTTTTATAGTTTCTTCCATACTTCCACTTACAACTTGAAAAGCAGTATAACCAAATATATTTGTATAATCTTTTTTTAAAACAGTTATCTGTACATAGTTATATATGAGAATTGCTAGTGCTAACAGTATTATTGTAAGTAATACATTTAATATTTTTGAAAATATTTTTTCTAAAGTTTTGCTCATGCTTCTCCCTCTACATATTCAATTATTTCTTCCCCTGTATATTGTGTAGCTGTAAAAGCTATTGGTATAGCTATACTTGGATTATCTTTAGTTCCTATTGCTGTATCTTGCTCATTATATTCTTCGTTATTTTCCCAAACAAATGCTGTTTTCACAATATCAAAATATGTTGTGTTTATATTTTCTAATGGAATAATTGCTGTATATGTATTTGGCCCTGTTCTTATAATCTTATTAGTATTGTTTGTTTCTGTAACAGATACTAATTTTATCCTTTGTTCAGCTACATTTGAATTATCAATTGTTATATCATACCTTATAGATACTTGAGTATCTTTAGGATGAATTTGAATTTCAAAGTATCCCGATAACCCAGGTGCAATTTTATTTTCCAATATATATTCATTTTGTTCAATGTTAAATGAATCTATCAAAAAATTTTGCGTCACTCCTGATGTAATATCACTCCCATTTAAATCAATATTCCACCTGCCAACAGGAATTTGAGAAGTTCCTGAAAGTCTACTTTCAAAAAGTGCATAAGTATTTACTATTTGATATATTGTAAATACTGTCATTAATAAAGTTAATATTATAAATACTTTTTTAGTGTTTTTCATTTTTTTCCTTTTTATTTGAACCACTTCTTAAATCAGAAATTAATTCAGCTATTTCATATAAAAATGCTATTAAAGAAGGCAATACTATTAATACTAAAAAGCCCCATTTTGACTCTAACACTCCAAGTATTGTACCAGCATTTTTTATTGTCTTTACTTTATCTACGGCTCCTAAAATATTTTTTTCTTTAATTATATTGTCACCTTCTAGTACGTATGTTACTTCACCATTTGTATATTCTTGTCTTTCCGCTATTTCAGCAACACTTATACTAACTTCTCCAAAATTTGTTTTATAAAAAAACACTTGTTGTCCTTCTTCTACTTTATAGCTTCTATCAGTGATTACCAGGTCTCCTTTTGCAAATTCTGGCTCTAATTCTCTGCTATCTATTATTACTAATGAGTAATCTCCAAATTCTGAAATTCTATATTCATTGTAAGATAATAGACATATTGTCACAAATATTGCAATTATTGCGTATAGTACTATAAATATATTCCAGATTACTTTTTTCATTTTATAATCATCCTTCCTTATAAAAATATTAGTCCAAATTCATGATTACACTATATCATATATATGTATTTTTATCAATATATTATATCTTTTTTTGTTGTTTTTTGTAGATACAGTTAATTTTAAAAAATATTTCTTAGTTAAAAAATTTAAATATTAAAATACCTCCTGTATTTTGATTTCATTTCAACCAAAATATACAAAAGGTATTCTTTACTATTCTTTTCTGGTTTTTTTTAATTCTTTTACCATAATTTTCATACAAGTTTTATTGTTCTGGTGATATACCAGGATTTTCGTCCAATCCTTTGTCCGTTTTCAGTAAATCTTTTTTTGCTGTAGTGATAAATTGAAAACCTTTGTCTTTTAATTGCTTTTTTATCTTTCCTGATACTAGTCGTGGGTTCTCTGGACATTTTATTTCAATTTCTGCTCCTTTTTCTCCTGTTCCTTTATCTGTATATCTATCATGATTGAATACAACTGGAGTGTCATCAAAAAACATCTCGTATTCAAGCCTTATTATTTCAATAGTTCTAGATATCGTTTCACTTGTTAATTCAATGTCTAAGGAAAGTTCTTCTTTTACTTTTTGAATAATATTTTGAATATTTGCTCCTATTGGACATTCTATTTCATATTTTTGGGTTGTCCTTTCTGAAGTGTTTCTTTCAATTGTTCTTTTTATAAAGATCTACCTTTTTTCTCAAGCATGTTATTCCTAGTATCAAAATAAGTATCCTCTTGCTGAACAGTTGTTGATTCTCCAATCTTTATTCCAGTCTCGTGTAATGCAACTATTATTCTCTCTTTATCTTTTTGTGAAATAGTTCCATTTGCTGAAATCAATTTTAACTCATTTTCAATATTCATATATCCCTCCTATAAAACTCCACATATATAATTATACATTATTTTACAAATTTTTACAACTTTTTCCCTAACCTTTTTTTTTGAGTATTTTTTTCTTTTCTATTGTTTTTTTGTTGTTTAATGTTATAATATTTAATATGAGGAGGATATCGATGATATATTTAGCAGAAGACAAAAAACATATTGGTTTAGAAATACATAAAGAGGAAAAATTTTTAACAGATTATTTAAAATCTCAAGAAATTATTAATTGCAATATACAGAAAGTCTTAAAAAAAGTTGTTGCAGACGAAACCATTAGTAGTGTAGAAAATGCTAAAAATTTTTCTAAGAATTTGTCAGGCATCTTAAGTTTACTAAAAAAATCTAATCTTAATATTGATTTAATACAGGAATTAATTAAAAAAATAAATTCTATTATTGTAGATGCACCTGATTATGAAAAAAAGATTAAAACTTTTAATTTTTTATATTCAAACCACTTAGATAAAATTGTTAAAAACACCATTAAGTTAGAGCGTTTCTTGTCTAATTTTAATGATTATCTAGATGAATCTTCTAATGAACAACAAAGTGAAAACACAAATGGAGAAAACATATTACTTATTTCTGAGGCAGAACAAAAAGTAGTACTTCCATATACTATGGAAAATGTAAATAAAATGTTAATAGATGATCCCAATAAATATAAAACTATTAAAGATGTAATTGACAATGTTTATACAAAACCTATTGGTTATTACCGTTACAGCTCTATAATGCGTTTTAAAGAAGCTTTTAATTTGGTTCGAAAACGCGAACATGGCTCTTTTATAAAAGCTTTAGATTTAGGTTTAGAACTATTTTCTAATTATAGCCTGCATCCAGCAGTTATTACGGCTTGTAAGAATTTAAACGAATTAGATATATATTTGGCCTGCTTAGAATATAATGAATTAGATGATTTTCATTTTTTTAAAACAATATTTAAAATGAAACCTATTGTTTCACATAATACTACTAAAAATTTAATCTGATATATATCTTATATTTAAAATAAGGAACTGATACTTATATCAGTTCCTTATTTTAAATTATTTTGATAATTTACTTTTTTATTTTTTCTTTTGCTTCGCTTTATATTCACTCTTCTATTTAATAGGAAAATAATAACTAATATAATTGTGTTAAATATCATCAAGCCTTTTGATTGCAGTATTTTTAAGAATATTCTCATATATCGTATTTTGTTTATTACTTTCCCTTCTATCTGTTCTTTACTGATTTCATCTGCATCAACATATAAATAATTGTCTCCTTTTGTAATATAATCTATGTTATTAACTCTATATATTCGCCTTATCTTTAAAGTATTATCTTTATAAAATGCAACTATATCTCCCTCTTTTATCTCTTTACTATTCTTTATAATTGCAATATCATTTTTCTTCAGTTCAGGCTCCATAGCTCTTTCTGTTATTATTACACTTTGTATACCAAATAGTTTAATATTAAATTCTTCATTATACTCTTTTCCTATAACATATACTATATTATATATTACAAGTAATAATATGATTGCTTTTAAAATATTTTTTAATATTCTTCTAATTATTCTTTTGGAATTTGTCATCTGCTCTTTCCTTCTTCTCTCTCCTTATTCTATCTTTTTCTTCCCTTGTTTGCACATTAAGATAAATTAACAGCACTATAATTATAATGACTATGATATATACTTCATCTTGTAATAAAATTACTACTTTCCCCAAAAAAGGTATTTTCATAACCTTTCTTCCTTTTATTTGCTCATATTTTACTTTTTTTTCATCTTCAATATTGTTGTTATCCCCTTTTGTTATATATTCATCTTCTTCTATTTTTACAATTCTATGTGTTATTAGTCCTTCTGGCTGTGAAAATGTAATTACATCTCCTACTTTTAAGTTTTCTTTATCTGCTTTGTTTATTATAATTATGTCTCCAGAATTTATATTTGGTTTCATACTGTCTGTTGTGATTATATACATATTGTACCCAAATATAGACTTTCCTGTTTTGTTTAAAATGGCAGAAATACTAATTATGAGCATATTATAGATAATAATTATTATAATTGCATATATAATTCCTCTTATAAGTTGTGTATGCTTTTTATCTCTATTTGTCTTTTTTTCTATATATTGTTTTTTCATATTTTCCTCTCAATGTGATTTTTAGTGATTTCACAAATTACTTTACATTATCTAATTATTTTACAATAAAATATTCATAAGTTGCTCCTATATAGTTTTCCCCGTCATATAGTTTAAATACTAATTTATAGGTTCCTGTCACTAAATTTTCTTTTAAGTTTAGTTGTACCGTATTATTACTTGTTGGCGCATCTGTTACTAAATACTCATATTGGTTATATCCTGAAGTTAATTGTGTCTCAGTATAATTTGCTAAATCTACTGCTTCATAATTTAAAGAAATTTCACTAGTATAATCTCTTCTTTGTAATTCCATCATTATAATAGGAGTATTTAATGCTGAAGAGTATTCAAGTTTTACATTGATAATGTTATTATCATTTAAGGTTTTTCCAGTAGTTTTATCTATTATTTTAGAATTATTGTCTGTTGTAGCCTTTAGCCCGTATATTCCATTTATAATAGTTATTTGTGTTTCATCATAACTAGATGTTTCTAGTCCGTAATATATACCATCTGGAGAGCCAAAAGTTTCTACTTTTATCGTATAATCACCTGTTGCTAATTTTGTATTATTAATTGTATTTATTTTTATTTTAGATAAAACATTTGATACTCTATCTGCTATTTTTATTCTGGTTGTACCATCTATTCTTGGATAATATATTGCTCCATCATATTCAAAGTTTATTCCTAGTAAAGTATCACTATTTAACTGATTTCCATTAATGTCAAATATGCTTATTTGTATTCCCATTTTTGAATTGAAAAATCTTGTATCATATATTGTCTTTGAACTTAATACATTTTGTGTAAAATTTGTTGTTGCTGTTAAGTTTATAATATCTCCCAAATATATTTTGTCTTCTGATGTAATATCAATATCAATAGTTGCATTTCTATCTTTATATATACTATATTTAATAGTATTTCTTTGTATATTTAATACTCCTATTAATGTTTCTCCATTTGAATCTTGTAATTCTATTAACAATGTATTGTTATATACCTCTTCTGCTATATTGCTTTCGCTTACATCTACATGAAAAATAAAGTTTTCATATATTAGGTCTTGTGATGAATTATAATATGTATTACTTGCTGCCACTTCATCATATCCTGAATCTATACTTCCTATTTCTATAAATTTATTCAATTCATACATATATATATTGTTTGTTTCGTCTTGGCTTGTGACAATATAATAGTAATGTTTGTTTGTTACCATGTCTAGCATTATAATTTTAGTATTTGCTTTAAATACATAAGGCAAATCATTTGAATCTCTTGAAACTAAAACACGTTTGTAGCTTGTATAATCTGCATAGTAGTCACTTTCTGAAAAGTTATTATATAGTAGCGAATAATATGTTGAAAACATACTATTTTCTGTTATGTTAGTTTCTGTTGTTGTAAACAGCTCGAACTCTTCTCCTGGAGTAATTGCTGCTTCATAAAAACTATCTTGATTTAACAATGTGTTCATGTCAATTATAATATCTATATAAGATATTTCCTCTGTTAAATCATCTATTGGTGCTAATACTTGAAATCTTACTGTAACCTCTCCTAGTTCCTGTTCTAAATTTAAGTTCTGTGAATGATATAAGCAGAATACTAGTGTTGGAGTAGTTATCGAGTTATCACTCACATAATAATTATTTCCATTATATGTACCACCACTTGTAGTATAAAAACTTGTTTTGTTATCTGTTCTCCAACCATTTTTACCACTTCTCATTGAAAGCCCAAACATAGTATTTGCTATGTCTTCATCTTGAGAAATAGCTTCTATTTGGCTATTATCTATTAATGATATGTCTTCATTCAAACCTGATGAAAATCCTTGTAATATAAATTTTGTATTTGGGATTGAAAAACCATCTAATACAAGTTCATGTGTTCCTAGTGTTGCATATTTTGATGCAGTAAGTGTTATATGATAAGTTCTAACATTTATCGCTTCACCAACTATCCACATATAATATGTATCATCTGCTGGTGTTACCCCTACATATCCTGTTTTTATAAACCCTTCGTTATCTTTGTCATTATAGTTTGTATAAAATCCATCTACAGTAATGTCATGATCTGTTTTATGCGCACCTTTTACATAAGAGTTTGTCCTAAATGTTCCCATATTTGTTATTTTGTCTCCATTTTCAAAACTATAATGGTAAAACCCTGTACTTGTAGCTGGATTATTGCTATTGTTGTATAAACCTAAAAATGTCATTCCATCTACATCTCCACATAATGTATCATTTTCATTTACATTTTCCTCTAAGGCTACATTAAAATTCTTACCTTCATATAAATAAATTCTATTATCTACATTTTTAGTTGTTTCACCTGTTGTTTCATCTATTGTAACTGTCGCAATTTCTTCATTACCATTTATATCAACTAAGCTCGATAATTTTTTTAATAAGTTTGCACCACATTCCAAAAATATTATTGAACCATTTTTTATTTTTAGCTCATCTATTCTACTTAGGGAAAATTTTACTGAAGAATATTCATTTGTTCTATCTGTTGCTCCAAATAAAGCAAGGCAGCTATTATCCATCGTAACTGTTGTTGCTCTTTGTATAGAAATATTTCTACATGGATTATCTTTTGTACCATAGTTTTTTATTAGAATAGTGCTATCTCCTGTTGTACTAGAAGCATTTCCAGATCCGAATATACTTCCTTCTGTTTCAAATTTTGTGTGTCCATTTCCATTAATATTAATATCTATTCCTTGTGTCACACTTATAAAAGAATAATCATATACTTCAGAACCTGAAGCATTTGCTTCTCCTCCACCAAAGATTGTTCCTCTAATATATATATCATCTAATGTTAAGGTACTATCTTGCACTGCATCATGGCCAATATTTAAATCTGTATATCCATATACAACAGAAGTGTTTGCTCCGCCATATACATTACCATAAATAGTAGCACCCACTATATTTACTGTACTTGTTGAATTATTATTAGCTTCTATTCCTGTTGCAGCGGCATTTCCTCCTCCAAATACAGAGCCTTTTTGTGCTGATACTGCATTTTGCTCATTCCCTATTATAGTTCGTCCTGAAATTGTAATATTTGTATTACCATTTACAATAGCCATTACACCATTTCCTCCTGCATATGCACTTCCGCCAATAACTGCATCTTTTATCTTTACATTGGTATTACCATTTACAATCCCTTCGTTTCCCCCTCCATATATATTTAAGTTTATTGTGCCACCTGTTATATTTACATTTGTATTATTATCTACACTTGCAGCATTTCCTCCGCCAAATACATTTTGTATATTTCCTCCACTAATTTGAACATTGGTTGTTGGTACGGTTGCCCTATTTCCTCCTCCATATATGTTTGATATAATTCCTCCTATTATATTAATGTTTGGATTATTTGTAATTCCTCCTTGGTTGTTTCCTCCATATATATTTTGGATTGTTCCGTTATTTATTACTATATTTGAGTTAGTTGTAGTTCCTCCTTGATTGTTGCCCCCATATATGTTTGTTGCTGTTCCAGATGATGCGTAAATATTACTGCTTGTTACCGTTCCACTTTGATTTGAACCGCCAAATATGTTTGAAGCTTTTCCTCCTTGAAGATATATATTTGTTGTATTAACATTTGCTTTGTTTCCTCCTCCATATATGTTAGATACAATTCCGCCTTTATTGTATATATTTGTTGTTGTGACACTTGCTTGATTTCCTCCTCCAAATATATTATTTGCTTCTACACTATTTATATATACATAAGAAGTTCCTTCAACAACTCCTATATCTCCTCCTCCATATATGCTTCCTGTATATGTGCCACTATTTATATTTATATTTGTTGTTCCAACTGTTTTGGCAATGTTTCCTCCGCCATACATATTCGTAATTAAATTTGCTTCACTTGTTATGTTTGAATTTCCTGTTAGTTTTGCCATATTCGCATATCCAGAAACTCCTGCACCTGCGCCAAATATCATTCCTGATATAGTTGGTGTGCCACTAATTTCTATGTTAGATTCTCCTATCATTTGTGCTATATTAGGCTTACTAGAAAAATTGTATCCACAACCTGCTCCATAAATATCTCCATTTATCGTTGGACTATTTGTTATTCTAATATAGCTATCTCCATATAATGCTCCAGCATCACTTGCTGTAACACTTTCCGTTAGATATTCTGTATACCCATATCCTCCACCATAAATATCTCCTTCAATAGTTCCTCCTGAAATATTTATATTTACACTAGTTTCTATATCTTTTCCATAACTTTTATATATATCAGAAGAATTTTCGTGATATCCAGTAACTCCTCCTGCTCCTGCTCCATAGATATTACCTGTAATAGTTCCTCCTGTTATATTTATAAAAATATCTCCATAAAAATATGAATCACAAATAAGAGATGAACTCCCTGTTAAAGCATTCATATTTCTTCCTAAACATGCACCATAAAGTTCATTAATTGTTCCCCCTGTTACATTTATAGTACTTGTCCCAATATGAGTATTTATTGGATAATCCCAATTGCTTGGCCTATCAGTATCCCCTAAGCTTGCTCCTAGAATACGCCCTATTGAACCAGCTTTAATGTTTTCAGTAATATTTGCATAGGTATTTCCACATGCTGATCCACCAACTAATAAATTTACATCATAAGCATAATTTCCTTTTGTACTATTTTTTATATCGATATCTACTGTCACATTAAACATGTCATCAAAAGATGAACCTGTAAAGTTTCTAGAAGTAGTCTGCTCCAATGCAGAAACATCCATTCCTCCTGGACTTCCTCCTAAAACAATTCTTCCATAAGCTCCACTTTTTATAACTATTTTTGTATTATTTCTTGGTAATGTTGCATAATTATATTGAAGCCAACCAGCAAAAATATGAAATGCTGGCGCACTTCCAGTAATCAAGCCTTGGTTCGTATCAGCTGAAGCATATCCTGTCATTATTATTCCTTCACCCATTACTAAATCATAGCCTTGCAAGTATAAGTATAAATTGCTTGATGAGCTTCTTAATGTTAAATGTTGAAAACCTGTATCTGCTGTTAAATATTTGTATGGGTATGTAGATGAATATCTTTCAAAATATAAAACCCCATTATAATTAACATTATCATATATTCCTGTAAATGTTACATTTTTATTATATGTTGTTGAACTTGCATTATTTAAAAATGAGCTTGAATAAGTCCCCATTATTACAATAATATTTGTATTTATAGTTCCTGTATAGCTTAATTTTCCATAAGCTGCGCTAAGAGTACTTACTGGACTTTGAGGAGTAAGACCTGTATTATAATTATCTCTTCCATTTGTGTAATCTACATATATTACGGTTCTCGTTCCATATATAAAACTACCCTCTACAGTTGACATGGTGTTTTTATTAGTTGCAATTAGCTTGTATTCAACACCATCTTCCAAATTTACTAAAACTCTAGAAGTTTCTCCTTCTATTTCCTCTAATGAAATTCCTGCAGCATCAATCGTATACCATTGGAATATATAATTTTCCTGATTAATTATAGTATAGTCACTAGTCACTGTTCCTGTCACTTTATCATTTGCCTCATCTATATCAAACTCTATTTCTATTGTTAATCTTGGAATGGTGACACTTGCAAGTGCATAATAATTTCCATCACTTACCAAAACATCAATAACATAACTATTTTCTACATCAGCCTCTTTTGTAATAGAGTTTCCTGTTATACTCTCATCTAACACATTATTTATATACCATCTATATGTATATTGTTGTGAGCCATAAGAGCTATTTACAACTGCTGTATATGTTGGTTTATTTGTACTATTAATACTTGTTTCAAACTTTGGCACTAAATAAAATGTTCCGCCAGAATATTGCCAATTAATGTATCTATCCCCTGCATAATTATTAAATGAAGATAGTCTACTTGATATATCACTTATATATGTTCCTTTATTTATACCTTGTACAGCTTCCATACCAGTTTCACTAATATATAAATCAGATGTACCTGAGGTTATAGAATTTGCTGATGAGTTTGCATTAATTGAATCTTCGCCTACATAATATGCACTATAATAGCAATTAGTTGTTAATGTCCCGGCATCATTTCCATTCCATAATATTGGATAATTACTTGTTGATGTAAATGAAGTTGCATTTCTTAAATATGCAAAAATTGGGCCTATAAATCCCCTTGATATAATTGAACCTGTATATAAACAGTTTGTTGGCCACACAGGTTGTGAAAGAATAATACCGAATTACTCCACCTGTCGCATATTGTCCGAAAGCAGGCATATTTCCATTATTATCTCTTATTAATATATCTATATCCACATCTGAATAACAATTTTCTATAGCATATCTAGCTCCTGCTCCTGGGTCTGTTTCACTCGACGAAGTATTTAATGCAATTCCACATATTCCACCTATTGCAACTCTAAAATAAGAATTTGCTAATGTTATTCTTTGGGTATTTGAGATTGTGCTATTTTTTGCAATAACATTTATTATAGAAGAGTTTTTATACATTGTTCCTGCAACAATTCCAATGTGATATCCTTTATCGGTTGTTGTACTTGAAGTAGCAGCACTTCCTGAACCTGTAGTTGCTGTTAAAGACACATTTATACTATCAAATTCTACATTCTCTACAATAGTTCTAGTTGTTCCTCCACCAATACTTCCAAAAATTCCATAGGTAGTTAATACTGTAGGAATCGTCCCAATTGTTATTGTTGCATTTGATATTGTATATCCTGCTCCATCAAATATCCCTCTAAAAGAGTTAGCAATATTTCCAATTGGTGTCCATTCTATTCCATTTAAGTTAATACTGTTTATAAGTTGAAAATACACGTTTTCATAGGTTGTCCCAGCATTTACTTTGCTTGCTAAATATGCAAGTTCCGCACCTGTTGATATTAAATATGGATATGTCTTAGTTCCCTCTCCAATACTAAAAGAAGTTGCTATACTTCCATCCCATGTTTTTGTAGTGGCTGATATTGCTCTTGTTGATATTTCCTTTTCTACAACTTTTGTTTCTTCTTGAGTTTCTTCTTGAATTTCAGTTGTAAGATTACTTTCAAATATTGCAAAAGGCTCAAAACTCTGGATATTAAAGTTTAATCCTTTCTCTACTAGTTCTGATTTTATTTCCTGAGTGGTAGTTGTTGCTACATCTTCTACATTTTTCACAATTTGAAATACTTGGTAATCCTTAGTTTCGTCCATTTCAGAAATTATAATTTTATATATGTCCTCTTGGCTATTTGAAACATATTCTTCATCATTATTTATCAATTTAATATTATATGTTTGCTGTAGCATAAAGTTTTCTATAGATACCTTATTCAATATATTAGATGCTTCTTCAGCAATTTCATTTAACTGCATAGTTGTATTTAAAGGCATATAACCTTGGACAGTAATTGTTTTTCCTTCATTTTCCAACACTTGCTCCAATTTTGTATTATATAAAATATTGTTTTCCACATTTTTAGTTTTGTATATTGCTTGCAAAGATATATTCTGATTTTCAAGCTCTTTTTGTGTTATATATAACTCATCTCCTGGAACTTTTTCTGTTTTAGTTCCTTCTGTTGTAGCTTTTATACTTGTTTCATTTACGATGTTTTCTGCTTTATTCGTTTCCTCTATAATGTTTTCTTCTTCATTTTCCTCAGATATAATTGCTTTTTCTTCTATTATATATTTATCTATCTGTTTAGCATCTATAAATTCTGGCAATACTATATAATAGCCACTCTCTCCACTATCAAATGCATTTATTTTTAGTGCACAAGATTTAAGTTTGCCTTCGTAATCTGAAACATTAAGTTCTATTTCTTTAGTTTTTTCTGCCTTAGAAATACCTAATGCTAATAATTCAATTATAATTAATAATGCTAACAATCCTGTTATAACTAATTTCTTTGTATTAAATTTTCTCATTTTGAAATTTCTCCATATTATTTATTTAATATTTTTTTGAATTCAAATGCCATTTCTATCTCTTCTAAATCAATTTTATTTTTTCTGATATTGTGTGCTATTGTAATCTTTTCTGCTATTTCTATTAATGAATCTAAGTTTTCTTCATTTAGATCTTCTTTTAAAATATTAATATCTAAAAGTCTATATCTGTCTTTTATTATTATCATAATGTCTTTTTCTTCTAATATTTTTATATTATTAATTATTGTGTTATATGGATATAATAGAAATGCTTTTAAGTCAGCAATCACTTTTTCTATTTCTTGTTCTTCCATATCTTTATTATTATTACGAATACAAACAAATAAGTATTCATAAAAACAACTTGCCAATGTTAACACATCTTTTAATGTAGAGTTATTGTTTAATTCTTTTGCAATTTTGTCATATACTTTATTTTTATCTAATTCCTTGTAGTTTTGTTTTAGCTCTACAATTAGCTCATTCATTTGGTCTATATGCTTTTCATTTGACTTTTGAAATATTCCTTTTTTATTTATCTTGCTATTTAAACTTATTCTCTTTTTCTCTTTTTTATCTATTTCTTTTTTTGTTTGAATATATGCATTTTTATATTTATCTTTTTCTTGATATATTTTCTTAACATCATCTATTATAAATTTAAATTGTAAATATTCTTTGTATTCATATAAAGTATGTAATAACTTCTCTATATTTAAATCTATTTCATCCATTTTGTTAATATCTTTTAAATCTATTTCGCTATTTGAAATAAGTTTTGAATAAACATCTATTATAGCTTTTTCTTTATAATCTTTAATATTTAGCTCTCCACTGATGAATTTATTTATAATGGTAGCTTTGTCACTACTTATTTCTATGTTTAATTGTTTTTTCAAATCTACAAATCTTTCCATTATTTCTTCTGGTGTGAAATTTTTTATTAACATCCTTTTTTGTTTTTCGTAATATTTATCAATCTCTTTTTTGTTTTTTTCATATAAATATCTGATGTTTAAAACAATATGTATTATTAATTCAGGGCATCTCCAATATATCTCTTCAAACTTACTCTTTATCCTGTTTGAGTTTATATTCTCTTCTTCCATTTCATAAAAAAATACATTTAGATATTGTTGTACGTATTCACTATAGTCAAAATCTGATAATTCTAGCTCAATCCCTACTTCTTCGAACTTCTTTATACAATATAATATTGTTTCATTTACTATTTCTAAATTCTTTTTATAGTAATGTTTTAAATTAAACATTGCTCTATCTAAGTCCATTTTTTCATAAGATGTATCTATATCGTTTAATAAATATAATACACCTTCATTATTTGTAATTTTCTGAAGGCTTACATCTATTTCTGGATTTTTTTCTACACTTGTTGCTTTTTTTAATCTTTTTTCCATTTCTCTTATTATTTTCTCTTGATATTCTTCAGCTTCTTTTTTTAGTTCTTCTAGTTTTTTTATATAAATATTGATATTCTTTTTATTGTTTTTTGGAAGTATATCTAAATTTTCTATATTCAATTTTATTTTTGAATTAAGTTCTTCTAAATTGTTCATTTCTCATCCCTCGTTTTCTCCATGTTTTTAATTTCTTTGTCTAAGAAATTAATGAAGTTTCTATTTTTAGAATACATTTCAATTATTTCTTTACTTGATAAGTCTTTTAAATTATTTTCCATACTTTTCATCCTTCTTTTATATATCAATCTTATATAAACTATAATATAAAAAATTATATCATAGCATTATTTAATATTCAATATTTTTAAAGAAAACCTCGTTTCTGCTGTTATTAGCGGTGAATAAGGTTTTTTATGTTAATTAGTTTCTATGTTCCAAATTGTTTTCGATGTGGTTGATGATGTATCCTTAAATAATTTTATGTTTGTATTTGGCATTTCAACAATTGGACAAGCACTATATGTCATAACACTTGCTCTACCACTCGCATTAAACAAATTGCCATTAAACGTAAGTGCTTTTGCATATATTAATCCCCATTGAGGTACTCTATCACTACCACTATATGCATGCACACAACATCTTGTTGCTATTAAATAACCAGAACTATTAGAAAGCATACCTACTGGTGCATTATTTATGCCCAAATTTTTTTATACATAATTGAATTTCCCAGAGCTAATTGTTCCCAAAGAGCATGTGCCCATATAGTATTTTCAGAATTTTTTGCATCTAAATACCCTGAGTATGCTTCATATTTAGAAACACCATTCTCATCTTTTACTCTATCTCCAACTTTATCACACCATGTTAACGCTCCTTCTAGCAAACCTGTTTCTGTATTTCCTGCTTCATCTGCAGCAATTGCTGGATATAAAGTTTTTGTTTGATCATTTAATTTAATTTTCACATTTCCGAGAAAATTTTGTATAAAAATCTGTATTTGCATAATTTAATTTTGTATATAAGTCTTCTTCATCTGTTACTTGTGTTTTAAATTCCTGTATACTACCTACTTCCCCATACCCAGATGATGCTTGTCCTACTTTATATACACCTTCTTGTGGTGTATATATTATATAATCTCCGACGATCGGGCCATTCTCCCCACATACTGTACAAATATTGCTTTCATTATATGTATGAGCAGCTCTTGGTTCTGAATCTATCTCTATTTTTTCGCATTTTTCACACACTCTTTTTTTTGCTACCTTCTTTAATACAAGTTGCAACTTCAATTATTTGCCACTCTCCCCATTTATGTTTGCAGTCACCTTGTATTAGTCCACTAACCATGTTTTGTTCTAGCTCTGCTGTATCACCAACTTTATCTACAGCAGTTTTTGCCATTTCAAATATTTTTCCATCCTTTGTTGAAGTTACACTTACTGTTAATAGTATTAACATTATTATTATAGTAATTATTAAAGCTATTAATGTAATACCTTGTTGTTTTTTTATTCTATCTTTTATTTTTAATTTCATTTTCTTCTCCTTTTTCTTTTGTTTATATATTTATAATAACATATTCTTTTTTATTTACAATACTTTATTATTATTTTTTTTATATTTGCAATTATTAAAACTCCAAAAAACTTTAAAATCTTTTTCATCTTTCATCACTCCTATCTAATTCCATTTTAGTCTGGTATTATGAATTAGACAAATGTGCAAATTTATTTTTGCTTTATATTATATTTATATTATTATATATTCTTTTCAGTTAGTTATAGCTAGTATTTAAAAGGGGTTTGTAAGGGGGAATTTTTAAAAAATTACTCCCACATTTTAGACACACTTTTCCCTTATCTCACTAATGCCTTTCTCCTCTCTCTTTCATTGTGTTCTTCAATACATTTTGCAATAAAATCTTCTGCTTGTTTGTCTGTTATTATATGTTTTGGGAGTAGCTTTCTTATTCTTTCCTTATCTAATTTCATTTTTTCAACTTGATTAGTTTTTTTCTCCTGCATTATTTCTTCAATTTTGTCTGCTGTAAGTTTTCCCTCTTGACTTAACATTTTTAAATGTCTAGTTTGTGGTACAGTTGGAGTTTTCTCATCATAGTCATAAATATTAAGCAATACATATTGTTCATCTTCAGTAAGATATGAAATATCAACTGCTGGTGTAAATGCTATTCTATCTTCATCAACTAACTTTAATAATTCTGGTATAAGTTCAGTTAATCGTATATATCTATATACTGTATCTTTACTTTCTCCAAACTCATTTCCTATTTTTTCAGCTGTACTTTTTTCTGACTTCGTCGCAACTTGCGACAAAGTTGTATCAGTCCTTTTTCCTTGATGTTTCTGTGCTTCTAATTTCATTTTATATGCAAATGCTTTCTCGCTTGGTAGTATTTTTTCTCTTTGCATATTACTATTTACCATTTCTATTACTGCCTCATCTTCTGTAAGGTTTCTTATAATACATGGTACTTCTTTTAATTCTGCAAGTTCACTTGCAAATTTTCTTCTATGTCCTGATATTATTTCATAATTTCCATCTGGTCTTGGTCTTACTATTAAAGGTGTAGAAACTCCACTTTCCTTTATAGTTTTTGCCATTTCTTCCATTTTTTCATCATTATTTACTTGAAATGGGTGATTTGGAAAAGGAAATAATTTCTCAATAGGTATTGGTATTGATTTTTCTATATTTAAAATATCTTTGCCGTGCAACTGGTTCAAATAAATCATCTGCACTTATCAAATTCATTTTTAGTTCTTTGTTTTTCATCTTTCAATACCTCCTTGCAAAAATTTTCATAAGCAATTGCTGGTTTACTATTTTTATCATAAGTATATAAACTCTTTCCTGCCATTGTTCCCTCTACTGCCTTAACTCCTTGTGGAATAATAGTGTTATAAATTTTTATTTTACCACCATAATTGCTTTGTAAAGTTTCTAATGTGGTTTTTGCTACTCTTGTCTGCATATCTGCAAGTGTAATCAAAACTCCATCAATTTTTAAATTAGGGTTTATTCGTTTTCTTACATTATTTATGGTTTGTATTAACTGTGTCATACCTTTAGCTGATAAGTAATGTGCCTGTACTGGTATAATTACACTGTCTGCACTTGCTAAAGCATTTAAAGTAATCATACTTAATGATGGTCTGCAATCAATTATTATATAGTCATACTTGTCCTTTATTTGTTCCAGATAACTTTTTAATATAAATTCTCTGCTCATAATATTTACAAGTCCAAGTTCTATTGTTTCCAAATCAATATTTGATGGCACTAAATCAACACCCTCTTTATGATGTAAAATAGCTTCATTTTCTTCTAATGGAATATCTTTTATTACTTTTTCTAATACATTTGCTAAAGACTTATCTAATTCATCTTGTCTGTCCCAACCTAAACAAGTTGTTAAATCGCCTTGTGGATCTGCATCAATTAGCAATACTTTTTTCCCATTATTAACAAGTCCTACCCCTAAATTTAATGCTGTTGTTGTTTTACCTACTCCACCTTTTTGATTTGCAATAGCTATTATTTTAGTTTTTGACATTTTTTCTGCCTCCCCTCGTTAAAAATAAAAAACGAATTGTCTATTTACAACTCGCTTATCTGCTATTTCTATCTTTTTGTTTTATTCTATCTGTTTTTTTATTTAATTCTTGATATAATTCAAAAGTTTTTTCTTCATCAAATTGTTTCGTTATCTCTATGTTTTTTTCTCTAATAAATTTCTCTGATAATTTAAAAGTACCACAAGCACCTCCACCATCAAAGAAATTATATCTTCCATCTTTGTCTTTACCTAAATACATTGCTGTTACATCACTTTTCATTGAATTAGTTAATGGTAGTCCTATACTACAAAACATTCCATTCTGCAATTCTTCTAATGTTTTTATTGAATCATCTTTTTGCATTTGTTTCCCTCCTTTTCCCCAAGTAAAAAGAGCCAACATCAAGTCAGCTCTAGCATTTTATTTAATTTTTATTTTACCTTGTTAACAGGTATCTCGGATGTCCTGCATCAATTACTATTACTTTGTTTGATTATTTCTTGTTATTCCTATTTCTAATATTCCAACTGCTACAAATATCCCTACAATAATCATATAAAGTCTTTTCTTTTTTAAAATAATCATAAAAATCCCCCTTAAATATATTTCTTATAAAACTATATTATAAAATAAGACCTTTATGATTATTATTTTTTATATCTAAATTAATTTAAAAGCGAAGATCTTTTTCTTAAATCTCTAAATCTCTCCTATTTATTGCATAGCAACTTCCTGGCGTTGATTTTGCTAAATGCTTTACTTGTGCCCCTACTTCTCCTATTTCTAATATATTGGAAAACCTTTTTCTATCTGCAACAACTACTCCTATTGAAAGAGATGTTAATGGAAACTCTTCTATTACTCCTTTTCTATTTTCCACTTCTAAGTAACCTTTTTCTATATCTTCATCATTAAAATATTTTAATATTTCATTATCGAATTCTGCTATTATACATTGGCAAATATTGTCATAGTCTGACTCTCCATCAATAATTGCTACAAAATCATCTCCACCAATATGACCTACAAAGGTTTCCCCATCATCTATTTTATGAACATATTTTATAATAGTTCTTGCAGTAAATTTAATTATTTCATCACCTTTTAAAAATCCATAGATATCATTATATGCCTTAAAATTATCTAAATCGAAATATAATACTCTAAATGGTTCTCTTTTTAATAATCTTCTTTTTAACTCTGTTTGTATTTGAACATTTCCTGGAAGTCCTGTAAGTGGACTAACTGTTCTATTTACAGATAAAAGTCGTAGCATGTTTTTTACTATTCTTGCCAAATATTCTATTCCCATTGATTTTTCTATAAAAATCTCTACAACACATTTTGCTATTTTTAATTTATGCTCCCTATCTTCATTAGAAGAATATACTATTATTGGTGTTATATTGTTATCTTCATTGCCTCTTATTTCACCACATAATCTCTCTATAGGTATACTGATATTATCTTCATCAATTAATATTAATTCTGGTATTTCTTTAAATATTATATCAATACTATTAGAATTAATTTGTCTTATTTTGAATCCATTATTTTCTACATTGAAAATCTTCATCAATTCTTTTGACAATATATTAGTATCTTCTATAATATAAATATCTTGTATCATATTATGTTCTCCTATCTTTTGTAATTATTGTGGATTATAAGTTGTTTTACCTTCTAGTTTTTTCTCTGATCCTTCTTTACTTTTTGCCTTAACTACAATTGTATTTTCTCCAACTTGTATTGGAGCTTTTAATATTATTTCTGTCTGAGATAAATCATATTCTGAACTATTTTCATCATAAACAGTCTCTTTACCATTTATAATTAATGTGATTTTCTCAAATCCCATATCATGTACAACTGTAATTGCTACAATATTTCCATATTTTCTCCAAGTGATTTCTGGTTCATTAATTCCTTGGAATGTTCTTGTTTTTGTTGCTATATTGCCAGAAGTATCTACTGCTTTAATAGTTAGTGAATTTGTTCCTCTTTTTATTTCTATTGTTTCTTCTATTGTTTTTAAATCGGTTGTTGGTTTTATTATAGTTTCTTCTTCTTCATTCCATTTATAACTTACATATGCTAATTCTGTTTCATCTGTTGCCATTATCTTTAATTTTGTTGAAATTACCCAATCTATTTCTGGATTAATAGTATCTCCTTGTTGTTCAAATTCTCTTATAAAATTTTCTGTTTGTGCATCTGTACCTATAGCTATTACTTCTAATTTATTGATTGCACCTTCTGGCAAATCAATTAATTTTTCTATATATGTTTGTCCTTCTAAATTAATATCTGTTTTATTTGTCTCGTTCCAAATGTATGATAATTGTGTAAGTCCTTGATCATATTTTGCTACAATTCTAATTTTGCCATCCTCCATTTGTTCTATTGCGATTTCTGGCTTATTTAATTTTTCAACTGTCGCATCTTTAGGTCTTTCTTTATATAATTCATAAAGGCTCTTACCTAAAATAATAGCACCAAAAGTAATTATAATTATACAAAAAACCACAATAACTTTTGTTGTGTCTACAGGTTTTTTGTTGTTTTTATTCTCATTTGTAGATAAAATTTGATTCATTTTATTACTTCCTTTACTCTTTTTTCAAAGAAATTATAGCATAGATTTTTTTTATTTGTCAACATGTCAATTTACATTCTGAAAAGGATATTGTTCAGACCAAAAGTAGCTCCACGTGTCGGTTGCACTTTTCTTTTCGTGCTTTAGCCTAAGAAAAGAAAATGTCCAACCGACAGCAAGATGGAGCGGATTATATATTAATTAATCTGAACTGTAACAGGATATTGACCTCACTTAAATCAAGTAAGGCCAATATTTTTATTCATTATAATACATATCTTTTAATAAGTACTATTCCTGTTGCTATAATTGCAATTACAACTAATCCTATTGCTATATATGAATTTCCCCCACCAGTTTTTACTGTTAATATTACTAATGCATAATCATCATCATCTTCTTGTTCGTGATCATATTGTGTAATATCTATATCTCCTGGTGTTGAATCGATATCTGCTGCATCTCCATATTCATTATAATCTGCAGTAATTGCTGCAATATTTGTTTTTACTCCAAGATTGTTCTCGTCATTTATCCAAGTAAATATAACTTCGATTTCTTTGCTTTCTCCTGGATTTAGTAATGTTGTTTCTAGTGCATGGGTTACTATTTTTGTTTCTCCAACCTTTTCCCAAATTGGGTTATCTTCTTGTACAAATTTTAATCCTTCTGGAATATAATCTGTAATTTCTGTAGCATATCCAGCTATATCACCTTCATTTGCTACTCTTATTGAATATACAAATTTTACTTCCGTTTTGTTAATTTTTTTCTTGTCAATTACAACTTGTGCTAGTGGCTCATTTTCGTTATTTGGTCTTCCTTCTTGTTCTGTAAGTCCTACATTTGGTTTAAATCCTGTTTCTGTCGTAGTCGTTACTCCATCTATTGTCACAATAGTTTTTGTTACCCATTTTTGTAAGCTTAAATCAAAAGTTTTAACATATATGCTTTCAACATCTTGGTCATCTTCACCGTCAATCCATTCTCCTGGAGTTGAATCTTCATCATCATCACTATCTTCTGCAATTTGTGCATGATTTATAATAATTCTGTCTTCATTTTCTACTGGAACAGCTGAATCATCTACTTGGAATACCAATTTAACATCTCTATAATCTGGGTTAAATGGTTCTATATTGCTTATTGGTAAATTGCTATCAAATGGATTTATTAAGTTTGGATTAATATTGTCTTCATCACTCATAAGAGTGTTTCCATATGCTTCTGATAGATAATCTGTAGTTAACCTTACTGCTTCTTCTACATTCTCTGTTTCATTTCCTTGGCTATCTAACATCTTCCATCTATAACTTTTATTTACTGTATTTGTAGGAATATATACAAGTCCTGCTGGTATATCATCTACTATTTCTTCAGCATATCCTGCAATTGAACCTTCATTGTATACTCTTATTGTATATGTTACTAAATCTGCATTTACTACTTCTACCGGTGTTTTATCATGTATATATTCTAAATCTCCTGTTTCTTCATTTAACACTACTTCTGGTATTCTTGATGTTACTTCAGTTTCATTTACAGCTGTAATAAATTTACGTAAAGCTAAGTCAAAGTATCTAACTTGTAATCTTTCATAATCATCATCATCTTCTTGATAAGTACTATTTTCTGGTGCTGGTTTTAATATATAATTTTCAATATTTACCGGATTTACAGAGTCCCTATCACTAATATTTAATATTTGATTATTTTCATTTACTGCAACTGAATTTGAAATTTCTGCAATATTTACTATTTCATTTTCATATGTATTTGGTGCAATTACTTTAAATTCTATTTTTACATCTCTATAGTCTAAATCTCTTCCTCCATCATATCCTTTTAGTAGTCCTTCTACTTCTCCATTATCTGTACGAGCCTTAGACCAATAATTTGTATTTATTATATTTATATTTAGTACATTTTCAAATGTCCACATATATGTTGTATTTACATCACTATCTAGAATGAACTCTAATCCTTCTGGAATATGTTCTGTAATAGTATTAACATATCCATTAAGTTCTCCTTCATTATATACCCTTAGAGTATATGTTACGATATCTCCAGTTTTTACTGTTACTGCATCTTTTGAATGTGTATAACTTGCTGTTGTAGTTGTTGTAAGTGTACTTATATCTACTTCAGGAGATCTATCTTCGTCTAGAATTTCTTCTCCATTTCTCTTGATTGATGAAATAAATTTACGAAGTGCTAAGTCAAAATTTGCTCCTTTTATTACTACTTTTTCAAAATCATCATCATCTTCTTGTCCTACATAATAATTTTCTGATTCTGTTTCACCTTGAATTATATTTGTTCCCCAATAGTTTTCTAAGTCTGTTGGTATTGCTGGATAGTTTGGTTTTGAATCTCTATCCTCTATATCTCCTTCTACTTCGTATTCAGATATTTCTGCCATATTAGTTAATACTAAATCTGCTTCTTGCTCGATAGCAATTACTTTACATACTATATTTATTTCCTTGCTATCTAATTTATCTGTGTCTGCAGTTATTGGATTTAATGTATATTCTTCTAAATATTTTATTATTAATTTGTTATCTAATATTTGATATAAGTATTTTTTAGTAGTTTCTGCTTCTTGTAGTATTTCTTGTATATCATCTTCACTTAAGTTTTGTATGTCGTCTCCATCTCTTACTGCAACAAAATCTGGGTTTTTTTCTGGTACAAACTCTATTCCATCTGGTAAGTAATCAATAATTTCTGTTACTTTTCCTTCTATTTGCCCTTCATTATATACAGCTATTGTATATGTAACAATATCTCCTGTTTTCACTTCTACTGGTTTCTTTGAGTGTTTATATGTTGCTGTTGTTTCTCTTGCCATATCTTTTGTTGGTTTTATATTTGAAAAATCAATAGATGGTACTCTTGATGAAATTATTACTTCTTCTCCATTTCTTTCTACTCTTGTTATATATTTACGAAGCGCAAAGTCTGCATTTACTCCTCTTATAAATACTTTTTCAAAGTCATCATCATCTTCTTGTCCTACATAATAATTTTCTGATTCTGTTAAACCTTGGATTATGTCTGTTCCCCAATAGTTTTCTAAATCTGTTGGCATTTCTAAATTATCTGGCGTTGAATCTCTATCTGAATTTATTTCTTCTCCTTCTAGTGCAAACGCCGATATTTCTGCTATATTTGTAAATACTTGATCTTTTTGATTTTGTGTTGCTGTTACTCTTAATTTGACACTAACCGATGTGCTTGATATTCCTTCCCCTGTAAAAGCTGGTAAATTATTTCCATTTAATGTTATTTCTAGTTTGTTACCATCTAAATTTGCAGTAATATCCGTATTTAATGTAGCATCATATTCTAATCCTGCTGGTATATAATCTGTTATTTTCGTTACTCTACCTTCTATATTTCCTTCATTATATACCGCTATTGTATAAGTAACAATATCTCCTGTTTTTACTTCTACTGGCGTTTTTAAGTGTTTATATATTGCTGTTGTTGATTCTCCTGTTGTAAGTGTAGATGTATCTGGAACTGGAACTCTTGAAGCTATAGTTACTTCTTCTCCATCTCTTTCTATTTTTGTTATGTATTTACGAAGTGCAAAGTCTGGTTTTCTGTTTTCTACAACTGTTTCTGTATTACCATTACCATCTATAACCTCATCTTCTACTAATAATACTGGTTGATCACTTGGTTCAGCAGTCCATAAAGTAGCAATTCTATCTATTCTTGAATATGTATAATCTATACTCAATTTAAATTCAACTATTGTTGCTCCATCCATACTATCTTTATTTATTGCCACATAAAATTGTTCACCATCTTTAATATCATAATTAAAATTAGTTACGACTTCATTATTTATTGTTATTAACATTGCTCTATTTATAATAGTATATTCTGTTGCCGTAATTGTTGATTTATATCCAAATGTAGGAACGACATCAATGTTCCAAGAATCATTTGGATTTGTAATGTTTAATTTGAAAGGCCCTACAACATAATACGAATTACTTATTCCATTATATTCAAAACTTTTTTCAAAAACTGTTGCTGATAATGTTGTTTCTAATTCCACTCCTGGTAAATTCACTTCTCCATTTATTGGTCTTACATTTCCTGTTCCATAGCTTGCTGCACCTTTTTTAGCTGATGTTACTAAATAATCATATAATTTTTTTACTTGCTTTCCTCTTTGTCGTGTAGTATCTATTTCATCTAAATTTGAAGTGTTTATTTTTAACAAGTTATCTATAGCTTGATCTTCTTTTATAAACCCTGCATAATTTGAAAATGTCCAAAAGGCACATTGCTGAATAACATCTATATCATCTAATGTTAATTTTAATGTGTTGTTTTGTGGCAATGGAAATATTCCTGCATTTGTTAATAAATCAACAATTTCAGAATCTGTAATTTGAATATTTTCATTTATTAAAGCGATATTATCTGCTAACCATAAAATACAGTTATATGGTGTAAAAAGATATTCTTCGTTGTCTGTATCTATATATGTGTATTCTGTATCTATGTTATTGTATCCAACAGTATTGGTATAATATTCAATTATTTCATCTACGTTTGTTTTTAGATTTCCCAATTTATTATATGTAATGTCTTGTAGATTTTGTATGTCTGTATTTTCAGCACCAAAACCTAATCCAAATCTTAAACAATATAAACTTTTTAAGTATTGTAGTTCTTCGCTTGTTTCTAATCGTTCACCTATCTTAAATATTGTTTGTGCTGGATTGCTAAATATTGTATATTTGTCATTTCCTACTGTTCCATCCCCATCATCATCACTAAATGGTCTTGTTTCATTAATATTTAATATCATTGGTTCGTTTATTGCGTTTACTCTAATTTCTAAAAAACTTAATGTTAATACAAAAACAAGTAATCCTAATAAAATTTTAAATTTCTTCATACACATACCTTCCTTATATATATATTATATTAATTATATTGATTTTTTTATATTTTTCAATAGCATAAATTGGTTTCTCGCACATATTATATTTATATAAGTAAAAAATTACTTAAGGAAATACGCTATCAAAAAAAATATTCATTTGTATATTTAAATATGACATTTGCATAACATTTTAGCTGTTTTCTCAAATAACATATTGTTTTTCTTTATTTCCGTATGCTTTAGAGATTATTTGAATTTTTTGTATAAAAATGTCGTTTTTTAGAATTTCATAATCTCTACACGCATTTATTATACTACATTTCACCGTTTTTTTCAACAGATTATGTAAAAAAATATCACTTTTGTACTTGCTAATAGCATTACTTTATCTTGCAGGATATAGTACTTTTTTTCTCCTCAGATTGGAGAAAACTTTTTCTGCATCTCTTAAAGAACTGCTGTATTTAATATTTAACCAGTTAATGTTCAGACCTAAATTTTCAAATTAGTAACTCCACGTGTCGGTTGCACTTTTCTTTTCGAGCTTTAGCCTAAGAAAAGAAGATGTCCAACCGACAGCAAGATGGAGCGGATTATATATTAACTAGTCTGAACTGTAACTTTAATCAGTTTTTATTTGTAAATTTGTATTGACTTTTTATATTTATTTTGTTATTATAATAATTGCTTTATAATTCATGCGGGAATAGCTCAGTTGATAGAGCGATGCCTTGCCAAGGCATAGGTCGCGGGTTTGAGCCCCGTTTCCCGCTCCACATTTTTTTGAATTTATGGCGACATAGCCAAGTGGTAAGGCACGAGTCTGCAAAACTCCGATTCCCCGGTTCAAATCCGGGTGTCGCCTCCAAACAAAAAACGATAAAATGTTGAAATATCAATATTTTATCGTTTTTTATATGTCTTAATTTTCAAAATAAAAATACAGTGCTTTCAGTACTTTTCCTATATAATAAAAAAATATTCTTTTTTTGCTGAAATGTCTGAAAACTGCTAGACAAAAACTTAAGTCCCAGTGTCTGAATGTGTCCCTTGGTCTTTTTAATTTGAAAGCAGTTCTAGTGTTTCAATTATATATTCTTTTATTCCTTTTTTTGCTATTTCTTTTTTTATTTCGATTGGTACTCTCATAATTTCTTTGTTGTCTATGCTTATTATGATGTTTGCAAGTTGGTAGTTTTCTTTTACTGGTGCGTTTAGCTTTAATTTATATGTTTTTATGTCTATATTAATATTTTCTAAGCTTTCTTTTCTGATTGGATATTTCGTATATTTGATTTTTCCAAGTTTTACTTCTATTTTGCTTGTTGGTATGCCTTTTGTTATTTCTATTCTGTTTTCGTTTACTAGTTTCCAATTTTGATATGCCTCTTCTACTCTATCTTCTAAATTAATTAGTTTATAGTTTTTATATACATATTCTATTAGATTAATTGAGTCTCTTGTTCTGATCTTTTTTGTGTCTGCTCCTAATACAACAGTTATTATATTAAAATTATCTCTTATAGCAGATGTTACTAAACATCTGCCTGCATTATGTGTAAATCCCGTTTTTACTCCATTTACTCCTTCTAAATAACCTAATAATTCATTTGTATTCGTAAGTGCTCTTGGGTATCCATTTACAGCTATTGTATAATTTTTTGTTGAAACCACTTCAGCAATTTTTTGCATATTTAATGCGTAGTCTGCAATAACAGCCAGTTCATAAGCAGTAGTATAGTGACCTTCTTCATCTAATCCATGTGGAGTAATAAAATGTGTATCTTTTAAACCTAATGAATAGGCTTTTGCATTCATTAGGTCTGCAAATTCTTCTATGCTTCCTGCCATACTTATTGCAATTTGTGCTGCAGCATCATTTCCAGAGCACAATAATAGCCCATATAAAAGCCCTTCGTAAGTAATTTTATCTCCTGTTTTCAATTCTAATGATGACCCTCCCACCATTGCTGCTTCTTTTACTACTTCAATTTCTTTGCTTAAATCACTCACATTTTCTACTAAAATTATTGCTGTCATAATCTTTGTAGTTGAAGCCATAGGCAACCTTTCATGTTCGTTTTTACCATATAATATGGTTTTGCTTCCTCTATCATATATTACTGCTGATTTTGAATATATAACAGGTTCTTTTATATTTTGTGCAATCTCAATCTCTTGCTTTAGCCAAATATAATCTGTTTCTTCATCATCTTGTGCAAGTATTTGAAACGGCAAAACCATAATAAGTATAAATATTAGCATTATAGCTATTTTCTTCTTCACAAAAATCACCTTGTTTAATATTATTAAACAAGGTGATTTATATGATTAAAATATTTTTTATTCCCACTCTATTGTTGCTGGTGGTTTACTTGTTATATCATAAACAACTCTATTTACATGTTTTACTTCATTTATAATTCTGCTGGAAACTTTTTCCAATATTTCATACGGAATTTTTGACCAAGTTGCTGTCATAAAGTCTGTTGTTTTTACACTTCTTAAAGCTATTGTATAATCATAAGTTCTACAATCTCCCATAACTCCAACACTTTTTATATTTGTTAATACTGCAAAATATTGGTTTAGTTCTTTATCTAAATTTGCATTTTTTACTTCTTCTCTAAATATATAATCTGCATCTCTTAAGATATCTAGTTTTTCTTTTGTTAATTCTCCAATTACTCTTATTCCTAAGCCTGGTCCTGGAAATGGTTGTCTATACACCAAATTTTCTGGTATACCTAATTCTAATCCAGCTACACGCACTTCGTCTTTGAATAAATCGCGTAGAGGCTCAATAATTTCTGTAAAATCTACATGCTCTGGAAGTCCACCAACATTATGATGGCTTTTTATTGTAGCTGCCTCTCCAAGTCCACTTTCTATTACATCTGGATAAATTGTGCCTTGTACTAAGTAATCTACTTTACCTATTTTTTTAGCCTCAGCTTCAAAGATTCTTATAAATTCTTCCCCTATTATTTTTCTTTTTTCTTCTGGGTCAGTTACTCCTTGTAGCTTATTTAAAAATTGCTCTTCAGCATTCACTCTTATTAGATTAATATCAAACTGATTCTTAAAGATTTCTTCTACCTCGTCTCCTTCGTTTTTTCTAAGTAGTCCGTGGTCAACGAAGATACATGTTAAGTTTTTTCCTATTGCTTTATGTAATAAAACTGCCGCAACAGAAGAATCAACTCCTCCAGATAATGCACATAAGGCTTTTTTATCTCCAATCTTTTCTTTTAATTCTTTTATCTTTGTTTCTGTAAATGAAGACATTGTCCAATTACCTTTACATTTACAAACTCTATATATAAAATTTCTAATTATCTTTATACCATTTTTTGTGTTATTTACTTCAGGGTGAAATTGAATTCCATAAAATCCTTTTTCTTCATTCTCCATTGCTGCAATTGGGCAGTTTTCTGTGCTTCCAATTTTTTTAAAACCTTCTGGCACTTTTGCTACAAAATCCGTATGACTCATTAAGCAAATATTTTCTTCTTCTAGTCCTTGGAAAAGCTTTGAATCATTATCTATTTGTACATTTGTTTCTCCATATTCTCTTTTATTTGCCCTTTGAACTTCTCCATTTAGAGTATTTGTCATAAGTTGCATTCCATAGCAAATTCCAAGTATTGGAATTCCTAAATTAAATATTTCTTTATCACATTTAGGTGCTCCTTCTTCATATACACTTGCAGGTCCACCTGTAAAAATTATACCTTTTGGATTTTTTGCTTTTATTTCTTCTATAGATATTTTATATGGCACTATTTCAGAATATACATTACATTCTCTTACTCTTCTTGCAATTAATTGATTGTATTGACCATAAAAATTTACTATTAATATTAGTTCTTTTTCTGCCAAATCTGTTCCTCCTAAATCTATTATTTAAAAAACTCCTTATATGCCCTATATGATTCATAAATATCAAATTTGCTTACCACCTCATAAGGTGCATGCATTGATAATACTGGTACTCCACAATCTAAAACATCTATTCCTTTGTTTGCTAAAATATATGCAATTGTGCCTCCACCACCTTCATCTACTTTCCCTAATTCACCCATTTGATATTTTATATTTGCTTTTTCTAACATATTTCTTATTTCTGCAACATACTCAGCATTTGCATCAGAAGCTCCTGCTTTTCCTCTTGATCCTGTGTATTTGTTCATAGCTATTCCATGTCCTAAATATGAACTATTATTTTTTTCTGATACATTTGAATACATTGGGTCCATTCCTGCATCTACATCTGCTGATAACATTTTAGAATTGCAAAATACCTTTTGAAGTAGATTTGGTTTGTTTTCATTTGTTTTATTTAACAATTCTGAAATAAATGTATCAAAAACTTGAGATTCCATTCCTGTATTTCCCATACTTCCTATTTCTTCTTTGTCTGCAAATATTGAAACTGCAGTTTTTTCTGGCTTTGTAGCCTCTAAAAGTGCTCTTAGATTACAATAACTACATACTCTATCATCTTGGCCATAAGCTGCCACCATACTTCTATCAAAACCTAAGCTTCTTGCTCTAAAAGCTGGTACGATTTCTATCTCTGCACTCATAAAATCTTTTTCTACAATACCATATTTGTCATTTAATATTTTAAGAATATTTAATTTTACTCTTTCAGAGATTGTTTCATTGCCAATTGGAACACTGCCAACAAGTAAATTTAAATTTTCTCCATCTATTCCATCTTTTAACTTCTTTTCCATTTGTTCTTGAGCCAAATGTGGCAATAAGTCTGTAATTGTAAATATAGGATCATTCTCTTCTTCTCCTATTTTTATTTCTATCTTTTCACCTGTTGTTTTAACAAATACTCCATGAATACTTAATGGAATTGCTGTCCATTGATATTTCTTTATTCCTCCGTAATAGTGAGTTTTTAAATATCCTAAGCCCATATCTTCATATAGTGGGTTTGGTTTTAAATCTAATCTTGGAGAATCGATATGTGATCCAACTATGTTCATTCCTGCCTCTATTGGTTTTTCTCCAATAACAGCAGCATAAATAGTTTTGTTTCTATTCATATAGTAAACTTTATCTCCTGGAAGCAAAACTAATTTATCTCTCAAATTGGTAAATCCGTTTTCTTCTAATATTTGTTTTATGAATTCTGCGCATTCTCTTTCTGTTTTACACTTATTTAAGAAATACATATATTCGGTAGAAAATTTGTCTATCTCAAACTTTTTTTCTTCTGATATTGTGTCCCAGCCGCACTTTTTTTCATTAAATAAATATTCTTTTAATTTTTCTGTTTCTGTCATTTATCTTCTCCTTCCTAATTTTTCTATAATTATAATATAATCTTTTTTTGTTTTTGTAAATAATATTTTTTATTTATTGTATTTTTCTCTTTTTTCATAATGAGTATGAAGTAATTTATGTGCTCTATAGCTTCCTGGTTTTTCTAAAAATTCTGAATATAGTTTCTTTATTGCTGGATTTTCGTGTGATTTTCTAATTTTACTTTTTTCATCTATTTCATATAGAGCATTTGCTCTTTTTGCTCTTACATCAACTTGACTTCTTGTTTTTGAATTTACTATTGGTTGTCCTCCACCCATAATACATCCTCCTGGGCATGCCATTATTTCTACAAATTGATAATCTGCTTTCCCTTGTTTTATTTCTTCTAATATTTTTCTCGCATTAGATAACCCATGCGCAACAACTATATTTATCTTCTTTCCTTCAATATCAATTGTTGCTCTTTTTATGCCTTTTTCTCCTCTTACTTCTTCGAATTCAATTTCGTCGAGCTCTTTTCCTGTTATTGTTTCCGCCGCCGTACGAAGAGCTGCCTCCATAACTCCTCCTGTTGTACCAAATATTGCTCCAGCACCTGTTGCTTCTCCCATTGGGTCATCAAATGCACCTTCTTCTAAATTTTTGAATTCTAAATTTGCTTGTTTTATCATTCTTGCTAATTCACGCGTTGTTATAACAGCATCAACATTATCTAAGTCATCATTTCTCATTTCTGGTCTTGATCTTTCGAACTTTTTTGCGATGCATGGCATTACTGATACAACAAACATTTTCTTTGGATCTATATTTGCTTTTTTTGCATAATAGCTTTTTAATATTGCACCAAACATCTGATGTGGAGATTTACAAGTAGAAAGATTATCCAATAGTTCTGGGTAGTTCATCTCTATAAATCTTATCCATCCTGGGCTACAAGATGTTATCATAGGCAAATTTTCGCCTTTTGTAAGTCTTTCTACAAATTCATTTGCCTCCTCCATAATTGTTAAATCTGCTCCTGTATTTGTATCAAATACTCTATCAAATCCTAGATTTTTTAGAGCTGTTACCATTTTACCTGCTACATTTGTTCCAATATCCATTCCAAACTCTTCTCCAAGTGCAACTCTTACTGCAGGGGCAGTTTGTACTACAACAAATGTATCTTTATCTCTTAATTTTCTCCATACAAGTTTAGTATCGTCTTTTTCTCTTAATGCTCCAACGGGACATGCTTCAATACATTGCCCACAAAAGGTACAATTTACATCATTTAAACTGTTTTCGTTTTCAGTAGCTATATGAGATTCAAATCCTCTTCCTGCAACTGATATTGCAGATATCCCTTGTATGTTTTTACATGTTGCAACACATCTTTTGCACATTATACATTTACTGTTATCTCTTACAATTGATGGAGATAATTCATCAATTGAATCATTTACCTTTTGTCCTTCATATTCTACATTTGTTACTCCATACTTTTGTGCTAATGCTTGAAGTTCACAATTTCCATTTCTTACACAAGTTAAACAATCTCTATTATGACTAGATAATATTAAATCTAGCATAATCTTTCTTGAATCTTCAAGTTCAGGTGTGTTTGTTTTTACCTCCATTCCATCTTCTGCCATAGTTATACAAGATGGAACAAATCCCCTTCTTCCTGCAATTTCTACTATACACATCCTACAATCTCCGGCTTGATTTATTTCTTTTAGGAAACACAACGTTGGAATATCAATATTTAATTTTCTTGCTGCTTCAAGCACTGTTGTACCTCTATTTACCTCTACCTCTTTGCCATCAATGGTTAATTTTATTTTTTCAGACATTTAAAGTCTCCTTTCTTATACAAGTTTTATATAGCTTTAAAATTACATTTGCTTTTGCAAAGTCCACATTTGATACATTTATCAACATCTATTTTATATCCTTCTTCACGGCTTCCTATAATTGCTCCTACTGGGCAATTTCTAGCACAAAGTCCGCATTTTTTGCATTTTTCTGGATTAATTTGCATGTGTGAAAGTGCCTTACATTCACCTGTTGGGCAATTTTTATTTTTAATATGTTCTAAATATTCATCTCTAAAATAGCGAAGTGTACTTAACACTGGATTTGGTGCTGTTTGTCCTAATCCACATACAGAAGAAGTTTTTACAGTTCCTGCTAGTCTTTCTAATTTTTCTAAATCCTCCATATCTGCTTTTCCTTCTGTTATTTTTTCTAATATTTCTAACATTCTTTTTGTACCAATCCTACAAGGTGTACATTTTCCACAAGATTCATCTACAATAAAGCCTAAATAGAATTTTGCAAGATTTACCATACATTTTGTATCATCCATTATGATAAGTCCACCTGAACCCATCATAGAACCTATTTCAGATAATGATTCATAATCTATTGGGATATCTAAATGCTCTTTTGGAATACATCCTCCTGAAGGTCCACCTGTTTGAGCTGCTTTAAATTCTTTCCCTCCTGGTATTCCACCACCTATATCAAAAACAATCTCTCTTAAAGTTGTACCCATTGGTACTTCTACTAATCCTACATTTACAACATTTCCCCCAAGTGCAAATACCTTTGTTCCTTTAGATTTTTCTGTACCAATACTACTATACCATTTTGCACCATTTAGTATTATTCTTGTAACATTCGCATAAGTTTCCACATTATTAATTAATGTTGGTTTTCCCCATAATCCATAATTTGCTGGAAATGGTGGTTTTAATCTTGGTCTTCCTGTTTTTCCTTCTATTGATTCTAGAAGAGCTGTTTCTTCTCCACAAACAAAGGCTCCAGCTCCTAATCTTACATCTACATCAAAATTAAATCCTGTATTAAAAATATTTTCTCCAAGGATTCCATATTCTCTTGCCTGATTTATTGCTACTTTTAATCTTTGCACTGCTATAGGATACTCTGCTCTTACATAAATATATCCTTTATCTGCTCCTATGCTATATCCTGCTATCATCATAGCTTCTATAACAGAATGTGGGTCTCCTTCTAATATGCTTCTATCCATAAAAGCTCCTGGATCTCCTTCATCTGCATTACAAACAACATATTTTTGCGTGCCTTTTGCAATTCTTGTAAATTCCCACTTTTTACCTGTTGGGAATCCTGCTCCACCTCTTCCTCTTAAACCAGATTCCGAAATTTGGTTTATTACTTCTTCAGCAGTCATTTCAAATAGCACTTTTTCTAAAGCTTTATATCCATCAAAAGCAATATATTCGTCAATGTTCTCTGGGTCTATTATGCCACAATTTTTTAATGCTATTCTTTTCTGCTTTTTATAAAAATTAAGTTCATCTAATCTTTTTACTTCTGATTTATCAATATCTTTGCATAATAATCTTTCTACTAGATTTCCACCTAAAATATGTGTATTAATTATTTCTTCACAATCTTCTGGTTTTACCATTGAATAAAATACATCTTCTGGTCTTATTATAACAATAGGCCCTTTACTACATAATCCAAAGCATCCTGTTTGAATTACTTTTACATTTTGTATGTTTTTTTCTTTTATTATTTCTCTAAATTTTTCTATTATTTGTGGCGAATGTGATGAAGTACAACCTGTTCCTCTACACACTAATATATGTTTTTCTACAGTGTTTGCTTTTAAATTTACTCTTAAATCTAATTCTTTTCTTTTTTCTTCTCTAATCTTTCTTATCTCTTCTAATGTTTTCATTTTTCCTCCTTTGTCTTTCTTAACTTTTATTTATTCATATACTCATCAATTACTTTTTCTAGTAATTCTGGCGTAGCTTTGCCATATACTTCACCATTTACAGTAAATACTGGAGCTAACCCACATGCGCCTATACATCTTGTTGCTTCTATTGAGAATTTTCCATCTTTTGTAGTTTGTCCAACATCAATTCCTAGTTTTTCTTTTAGTTTGTCTAATATTTTTTCTGAACCTTTTACATAACAAGCTGTTCCTAAACATACTGCAACATTGTATTTACCTTTTGGTTTTAATGAAAATCTTGAATAAAATGTAATTACTCCATATATTTCTGCCATTGGGACTCCTAAATATTCTGATATTGCAAGCTGTGCATCTCTTGGAATATATCCATAAGCCTCTTGTACATCATTTAATATCTGTATTAAATTACTTTTATCTTGTTTATATGGTTTTAATATTTTTTCCATTCTTTCATCTTTTTGGTCTCCACCACATTGACATTTATTATCCATAACTTCCTCCTATAATTAATTATCCTAGAACAAAATTGATATAATTAAAATATTATAATTTTTATAAAAACTGATATTCCCGTTTTTGTTCGCCCACGAAAATTTCGTAGAAAATTTCTGTGAATTGTTTTGCTTTTTCTTGGTAGTTTAAGAAAAGAATCCATGATTTTCCTTAAATTGCCAAGAAAGAGACATAAATTCATATGCCTCTTTTATTTTAAGCAAATATTGCTTCAAATTCATCTCCATCTATTTTTTCTTTTTCTAGTAATACTCCTGCTACAGTTTGTAATTTATCCATATGTTCTGTAAGTATTTCTTGTGCTCTTTTGTAGGCCTTATCTATTATTTTTTTAACTTCTTCATCAATTATAGCTGCTGTTTCTTCGCTATAATTTCTAGTTTGCGCAAAGTCTCTTCCTAGGAAAACCTCTTCTTGACCAGAACCAAAAGTTATTGTTCCAATCGTTCCACTCATACCATATTTTGTTACCATATCTCTTGCAAGTTTAGATGCTCTTTCGATATCATTGCTTGCTCCTGTAGAGATATCGCCTAAGACTAATCCTTCTGCTACTCTTCCTCCAAGTAGAGATATGATAGATTCTTCCATCTCAGATTTAGACATAAAATTTTTATCTTCTTCTGGTCTATACATAGTATATCCACCTGCCATACCACGTGGTACTATAGAAATTTGATGAACTGTATCTTGTGTTGGTAAATATTTGCTAACTACTGCATGGCCTGCTTCATGGAAAGCTACTAATTTGTTTTCTTTTTCGCTTCTTACTTTGCTCTTCTTTTCTGGTCCCATTGTCACTTTTATCATTGCATCTTCTATTTCTTCCATTTCAATTTCTGGTTTATTTCTTCTTGCTGCAAGTAATGCTGCTTCATTTAAAATGTTCTCCAAATCTGCTCCAACAAATCCTGCTGTGTTTTTTGCAATTACCTTTAAATCTACTTCTGGTGAGATTCTTTTCTTTCTACTATGAACTTCTAAAATTTCTTCCCTTGCTTTAACATCTGGTGCTGATACTACTATTTGTCTATCAAATCTTCCTGGCCTTAATAATGCTTTATCTAATACATCTGGTCTATTTGTTGCTGCAATTACTATTACTCCTTCGTTTGTACCAAATCCATCCATTTCAACTAATAATTGATTTAATGTTTGCTCTCTTTCATCATGTCCTCCACCTAATCCTGCTCCTCTTTGGCGTCCTACTGCATCAATCTCATCTATAAAAATTATACAAGGGGCATTCTTTTTTGCTTCATTAAATAAATCTCTTACTCTTGATGCTCCAACACCAACAAACATTTCTACGAATTCTGAACCACTTATTATAAAGAATGGTACTCCTGCTTCTCCTGCTACTGCTTTTGCAAGTAGGGTTTTACCTGTTCCTGGGTGACCTACTAGTAAAACGCCTTTTGGAATTCTAGCTCCCATATCGGTAAATTTCTTTGGTGATTTTAAGAATTCTACTATTTCTTCTAATTCTTCTTTTTCTTCATCAACACCTGCTACATCTTTAAAAGTAATTTTTCCTTTTTCTGTTCCTCCAACCATTTTTGCTTTACTTTTACCAAATGTCATTGTTTTATTATTACTTTGTGGATTACTCATAAATAAAACCCAAAATAGTAATCCAATTATTAATATTGCAAAAGGTGATAACAAAGTTAAAATTGTTATAATAATTGATTGAGTTTTTTGTTCTACTGATATGCTTCCTTCTACAACATATTCATTAATATTATCCATGAAGCTTTCTAAACTTGGTATATTTACTTTTTTCTCAATTTTAGAATCTTTTAAAGTAACATATGCCCTTGTTCCATCTGCTTCTATTTCTATAGTATTAACATTTCCTTTAGCTATTTCTGACATAAGAGCCGAATAAGTAAGTTTTGTTTCGGAATTTTCTAATACTGAAGATAAAATTAATATAAAAATTATACCTAAAATTAGCCACATTGCTAATGTTTTTAAACCATTTTTCATATAAACTACTCCTATTTCTTAATCTTTATGATATGAAATATAGCATATTGATTTTATAATTTCAACACTTTTTCAAAAGTTTTTTTCCGTTATATTAAGCTTGTTTCTAGGTTTTCCTACGGAAGGTCATGGTTTGGAATAAAAAAGATTATTTTATTTTTGACCAAAATTTTTATTGCCTTAGTTGGAATTAAAAATTTATTTCCAATGTTTTTGGTGCATAAATTAATAATTTCTTGTATATTTATTTTTTCTATTCCTTGAGTTGTGCCCAAGATCTCATTTATAGTATATAGTATTACTCTTCTTTTTATTACTAATTCAAGATTATTAAATTTTTTTAAATCTAACGCTATGTTCTTATTTTTTTCAATTAATACGTTATTAAACGCATCTTCGGTTATTTTATTTAAATAATTATTCTCTTCTTCTGCCACTTCCGATAACCTATTTATCGTATTTATTATGTTTGGATTAAATTCTTTCTTTATGTACGGAAGCACTATGTTTCGAATTTTATTTCTAGTATATACTGTTTCCAAATTGCTTTCATCATATTTGGGATCTAAATTATTGTCATTGCAATACTTTTCTATTTCATCTCGTCCAATTTCTATCAGTGGTCTTATGTATTTTTCATCTCTTTTTGCTTCTATTCCTTTTAATCCAGACAATCCGCTTCCTCTTAAAATATTAAATATAACAGTTTCTGCTCTATCATTTTTATTATGTGCAGTAGCAATTTTATTTGCGCCTACTTTTTCTGCCACCTCGTTAAAAAATTGATATCTTATATTTCTTCCTGTTTCTTCAGTTCCTTTACCACTTTCTTTGGCAATAGAAACTACATCTGCTTTTTTTATATAGCATTTTACTCCTATTCTTTCGCAAAATTCTTCAACATATTTTGTTTCATCATCTGCTACTTCTCTTATCATGTGATTAATATGCGCAACATAAATAGAAATACCTAATTCAGATTTTATTGAATTTAAAATATGTAATAAACATATTGAATCTGGCCCGCCAGAAACACCTATTACTATTTTATCTCCATTATTTATTAAATTATACTTTTCTATTGTTTGTAAAATTTCTTTTTTCATACTATTCCTCTTTTAGTCTCTATACTTCTCTATATTTGCAAACTTAGTATAATTTCCAAGCCATAATAGTTCAATCGTTCCTGTTGAACCTGCCCTATGTTTTGCAAGTATTATTTCTGCAATATTTTTCTTTTCTGTATCTGGATTATAATAGTCATCTCTATATAAAAACATAACAATATCTGCATCTTGCTCGATAGCGCCTGATTCACGAAGGTCTGAAAGCATTGGTCTATGGTCTGCACGTTGTTCTGCTGCTCTTGATAATTGTGACAATGCAACTACAGGAATATCCAATTCTTTTGCAAGAATTTTTAAAGATCTACTTATCTCGGAAATTTCTTGCTCACGGCTAGCATTTTTCTTTCCACTTCCTTGTATCAATTGTAAATAATCTATTACAACTAGTCCAATATCTTTTTCTAATTTTAACTTTCTACATTTTGCTCTTATTTCTGAAACAGTTATTCCTGGTGTATCATCAATATATATAGGTGCTTCTGACAATGGACCTAATGCTGTCGCAAGTTTTACCCAATCTTCTTCATCCATTTTACCTGTTCTTATTTTGTTGCTATCTACCATTGCTTCACTACATAACATTCTGTTTACTAATTGTGATTTAGACATTTCTAAGTTAAATATAATTACTGGTACTTTGGCATTTATTGCAGCATTTGTTGCAATATTTAATGCAAATGCTGATTTACCCATTGCTGGTCTTGCAGCAATTAATATTAAATCTGATTTGTGAAGACCTGCAGTTTTATAATCTAAATCTGCAAATCCTGTAGGAATACCTGTTATAGCTTCTTTTTGATTATATAATTTTTCTATTTCTGCAAAACTTTCTACCAATATATCTTTTAATGCAGTATATCCTTTTTGATTTTTTCCTTGCATTATATCAAAAATTTTCTTTTCTGCTTGCTCTATTATCACATCAATATCTTCATTTTGAGCATATCCTAATGATATTAAGTCATTTGCTGTTTTTATTAATTTTCTAAGTATAGATTTTTCTTCTACAATGTGAATATATTTAATCGCATTTGTTGTAGTAGGTACTTTATCTGGAAGTGTTGCAAGATATTCTAAGCCTCCTACTACTTCGAATTTTCCCATTGATGTTAATTCTGATTTTACAGTTATAACATCTATTGGTTCTGCTTTTCCATATAAATTCAGCATTGCTTCATATATATTTTTATTATCTTCTCTATAAAAATCCTCTGGTTTTAATATCTCTATTGCGTCAACTACTGCATCTACATCTGTTAACATACTTCCAAGAACAGCTTGTTCTGCTTCTGTATCATGTGGTGGCACTTTCCCGACTTCCATTTTTATCACATTCCTTTACTATCTTTATTCTGCTATTATATTAAGCTTTAATTTTGCCATAATTCCATCTCCGAATTTAATTTCTACTACAAATCTTCCTATTAATTTTATTGTTTCTTTCAAAATTATTTTCTTTTTATCAATATCAATTTCATGCTGTTTTTTTAACTCTTCAGAAATTTCTTTTGCTGTTATTCCACCAAATATTTTGCCATTTTCTCCAGCTTTTACTTTAAGATTTAAAGTAATTGTATCTATCTTTTTTGCAATTTCTTTGTTTTTTTCTATTTCAATATTCTTCTTGTGTGCTATCGAATTCTTTTTATCTTGAAGCTTTAATAAATTTTCTTTTGTTGCTTCAATTCCTAAGTTTTTTGGGAACAAATAATTTCTTGCATATCCATCATTTGCATTAATTATTTGATCTTTTTTTCCTACTCCTTTTATATCTTGCAATAATATTACTTTCATAAAAACAATTCTAGCTCCTTTCTAGATTACATATTTGCTATATTTTATCATAGTTTTTCATTATGAACAAGTATTTTTTAATCTATTGTTGTACTAGTTCTTCCAGTTCCTACAACATTTTCTTGAAGTGAGCGCCAAGTATTACATCCTACAATCCCATCAACTGCTAATCCTCTTGAATATTGATAATTTCTTACTGCATTTTCTGTTTTAGAGCCAAATATTCCATCTAATCCTCCTGTTGCAAAGCCTAAGGTATTTAAATCATCTTGTGCTATTAAAACATAAGTGCTAATGCTTCCTCTTCTTAAAGTAGGAAATCCACCTGTGCTACATGCAGGAGTCCCAAAGCGTTTATCAAAATGTACCCAAGTAGGTGTATAAACTCTTGGTTCTACATAGCTCCACACTCCGGGAACTTTTTGCAGTATTCCATAAAGCATTTCTTTGGCTATTTGTGAGTAACTGACCTACGTCAAAAGCAACTCCTGCGTAATGTTGGCTTTGGAATCCATGTCCTCCGTTCCCAAGGTCTTTTAAAAGCAAAACCTACAGGAATTGGTGCACCGTATAAATATCTTGTTGTATTCCAGCTTTGCATTGTTCTTTTTGTTGTCCATAAAGTAGAACTTTTGCTTGAACCTCTAAACTCTTTTACGGTTAATGTTCTGTTGTTATTATATGGCATTCTTTCAACTTCTCCTCTATAATATGTTTCCATTCTATTTGAATCATTGTTAAAAATTAATATTTTAGCCATAAATCCCTCCATAAAATATAATCTAATATATATATTTTATGAAAATTTACATTTTTTTGTTATTGTATTAAAGTTTTTGCTTAAGTATAAAATAGAATGAATAGTGGGTACAGTTTAGACTAATTAATATATAATCCGCTCCATCTTGCTGTCGATTGGACATTTTCTTTTCGTGCTTTAGCCTAAGAAAAGAAAATGTCCAACCGACACGTGGAGCTACTAATTTGAAAATTTTGGTCTGAACATTAACGAATAGTGAATAATTTTTGATAAAAAACTTGACAGTAAAGCCCATTTCATATTATAATATATAAAGTTAAATCCCAATAGAGATAAATACACAATATATTGTGGGGGGAGGGAAATAAAATGGCAGAAATTAAAGTTAATAATGGAAATATAGAAGATGCTCTTAAAAGATTTAAAAGACAATGCGTTAGAAATGGAGTTTTACAAGAAGTTAGGAAAAGAGAGCATTATGAAAAACCAAGTGTAAAAAGAAAGAAAAAATCAGAAGCAGCAAGGAAAAGAAGATTCTAATACATATTTTAAAAAAATATGTAAAGGCGACTTATCAGTCGCCTTTGTTTTTTCATTTTTATTTATCATATTCGAATAGGTCTCCCATAGGTTCCCCTTCGTTTATTCTTCTGATTGCTTCTGCAAATAATGGTGCAATTGAAACAACTTTTATTTTGTCAATTCTTTTTTCTGGTTCTAATGGAATAGTATTTGTTACTACTAGTTCTTTTATGTCTGAATTTTTTATTCTTTCTATTGCTGGGCCTACTAGTACTCCGTGTGTTGCACCTGCATATATTTCTTTTGCTCCATGAGCCTTTAAAATAGATGCTGCTTCTATAAGTGTTCCTGCTGTACTTACCTCATCATCAAAAATTAATGCTGTTTTTCCTTTTATATCTCCTATAATTCCTGTTGCTACTGCATTATCATTATTTGAATCTCTTCTTTTATCTATTAATGCAAGTGGACATTCAAAATAGTGTGAATATTTATATGCTTTTTTAGAACTTCCTGCATCTGTTGCAACGACAACTATGTCACTTAAATTTTTCTCTTTAAAATATCTTTCTAGTAAATGTTTTGCAGTTAATCTGTCACATGCTATATCAAAATATGCTTGTATTGCTGGGTTGTGTAAATCACATGTTATTACTCTGTCTACCCCTGCTGCTTCTAATAATTTTGCCATTAATTTTGCTGTTACTGGTATTCTTGGTTGATCTTTTTTATCTGATCTTGAATACATAAAGTATGGTAACACTACTGTTATTCTTCTAGCAGAAGCTCTTCTTGCTGCTTCTACTGTAATTAATAATTCCATAATTCTTTCGTTTACTGGTGGCATTGTTGTTTGGACAATAAACACATCCTGATCTCTAACGGTTTCTTTTAGTTGTACAAAATTGTTGTCATTTTGAAATTTAAATGAATCTTTTTCTCCTAATGGTAAATTTAAACAATCACATATTTCTTTCGTGAATTCTTCTGCTGAATTACAAGCAAAAATTTTAATATCTTTCATGATATCCCCCTTAAAAATAATATATATTTTTGTCGATTTTTACACTAGCATTTTTATTTTAACATTATTCTGAAACTTATTCAATATTTTTCATTTAAATATATAAAAAAGTAGTTACAGTTCAGAATAATTAATATATAATCCGTTCCATCCTGCTGTCGGTTGGTCCTTTTCTTTTCTTAGGTTAAAGCACGAAAAGAAAAGTGAAACCGATACGTGGAGCTACTAATTTGAAAATTTGGGTTTGAACATTAACAAAAAGTATTAATAAATAATGTTTTTTAAGATACATCAGCAACAAAAAACTATCTAACAATCTGTGTTAGATAGTTTTGATGTTTTATTCTTGTGTTTTTATTGTTTCTGAAGCTTCTTCTGTTTTAGAATTCTCTTTTTCTGTTGTTACTGTTTCTACGGCTTCTTCTTTTTTCTCTGTATTTATTCCTATATTTCTGTATAATGACATTCCTGTTCCTGCTGGAATAAGTTTTCCTATAATTACATTTTCTTTTAATCCTATTAATGGATCTGTCTTTCCTTTTATTGCTGCTTCTGTTAATACTCTTGTTGTTTCTTGGAAAGATGCTGCTGATAAGAAACTTTCTGTTGCAAGTGATGCTTTTGTTATTCCTAGAAGAACTCTTGAACCTGTTGCTTTTTCTTTACCTTCTTTTTCCATTTGTTCATTAATGCTGTTTAATTCATTTATGTCAATTAATGAACCTGGGAATAATCTTGTATCTCCTGCATCTTCAATTTTAATTCTTTTTAGCATTTGTCTTGCAATTACTTCAATGTGTTTATCGTTAATATCAACACCTTGGTTTCTATACACTTTTTGAACTTCTGCTGTTAAATATTTGTATACTCCATCTACTCCATTTATTGCAAGTATTTCGCTTGGATTAATTGAACCTTCTGTAATAGGTGCTCCTGCTTCTATTTCGTCTCCATCTTTCACTTTTATCTTAGATCCAAAACTTATTAAATATGTTTTGGCATCGTCTTTTCCTACTACTGTTACTTCTTTTCTCTTCTTGTTGTCGGCTATTTTAACAGTTCCTGCTATTTCAGAAATTGTTGCTAATCCCTTTGGTTTTCTAGCTTCAAAAATCTCTTCAACTCTAGGTAAACCTTGTGTAATATCTCCTCCTGCAACACCACCAGAGTGGAAAGTTCTCATTGTAAGCTGTGTACCTGGCTCCCCAATTGATTGTGCTGCAATAATTCCTACCGCTTCTCCTATATTTACTCGTTTTCTTGTTGCAAGTCCCATTCCATAGCATTTAGCACAAACACCGTGTTTTGTTTTACAAGCAAGTACTGAACGTACTTTTACTTTTGTATATCCTGCTTCTATGATTTTATCTGCTAGCATTGGAACAATTAATGTATTTTTATCAACAATTACTTCGCCTGTTGTAGGGTCAATAATGTCTTCGGCTGGATATCTTCCTATTAATCTTTCATGTAAAGTTTCGATTATTTGATTTCCATCTTTAATATCTTCTACTTCAATATAGCTTTCTGTACCGCAATCTTCTTCTCTTACGATTATATCTTGAGATACATCTACTAATCTTCTTGTTAAATATCCAGAGTCAGCAGTTCTGATAGCGATATCGGCTAAACCTTTTCTTGCACCATGTGATGAAACGAAATATTCTAGTGCATCAAGTCCTTCTCTAAAGCAAGCTTTAATTGGTATTTCTACTGCTTTACCAGATGTATTTGCCATAAGTCCACGCATACCTGCGATTTGACGTAATTGTCCCATATCTCCTCTGGCTCCAGAGTGTGCCATCATATAAATTGGGTTTAATTCATCAAAGTTAGCAACCATTGCATCTGTAACATCATTTGTTGCTTTTTCCCAGACTTTAATTATTGATGAATATCTTTCATCATCAGTAATTAAACCACGTTTATATTGTTTAGCAATTTCTTCAACTTGTCTTTCAGAATTTGCTAATATTTCTTTTTTAGCTGGTGGAACTGCAACATCTGAAACTGAAACTGTTATTGCACCTTTTGTTGAATATTTGTATCCTAAAGATTTAATATTATCTAGTAATTCTGCTGTTACATTTAATCCATGTTTATCTATACATTTTGCAATAATCGATCCTAAATTTTTCTTCATTACAGGGAATCCTATTTCTAAATCGAATTCTTTTTCTGGATCTGTTCTATCAACAAAACCTAAATCTTGTGGTATTACTTCGTTAAATATAACTTTTCCAACTGTAGTTTCTATAGTTTTAGTTTTTTCTTCGCCATCTATTTCTCTTTTCATTCTTATTTTTACTTTTGCATGTAAACCTAAGTCACCATTTTGGTAAGCAAGAAGGGCCTCTTCTTCATCTTTGAAGTACATTCCTTCTCCTTTTTCTCCTCCAACTTCCATTGTTAAATAATAGCTTCCTAAAATCATATCTTGTGATGGAATTGTAACTGGTTTACCATCTTGTGGTTTTAATAAGTTGTTTACAGATAGCATTAAATATCTTGCTTCTGCTTGTGCTTCTGGTGATAATGGAACATGTACTGCCATTTGGTCACCATCGAAATCGGCGTTAAATGCTGTACAAACTAATGGGTGTAATTTTATTGCTCTTCCTTCTACTAAAACTGGTTCAAATGCTTGAATACCAAGTCTATGTAGTGTTGGAGCACGGTTTAGCATTACTGGATGGTCTGCAATAACTTCTTCTAATATATCCCATACCTCTGGTCTTAATTTTTCTACCATTCTTTTTGCATTTTTAATATTATGTGCTAATCCACGGCTTACTAATTCTTTCATTACAAAAGGTTTGAATAATTCTACTGCCATTTCTTTTGGAAGCCCACATTGATATATTTTAAGTTCTGGACCTACAACTATAACAGAACGGCCTGAATAGTCAACCCTTTTTCCTAATAGGTTTTGTCTGAAACGTCCTTGTTTTCCTTTTAGCATATCTGACAATGATTTTAATGGTCTATTTCCAGCTCCTGTAACAGGTCTTCCACGTCTACCATTATCTATTAAAGCATCTACAGATTCTTGAAGCATTCTTTTTTCATTTCTAACAATTATTTCTGGTGCTCCTAATTCTAATAATCTTTTTAATCTGTTATTTCTGTTAATTACTCTTCTATATAAATCATTTAAATCAGATGTTGCAAATCTCCCACCATCTAATTGTACCATTGGTCTTAGTTCTGGTGGTATAACTGGTATAACACCCATTACCATCCATTCTGGTTTATTTCCAGATAGTCTAAAGCTTTCAACAGTATCTAATCTTTTTACTAATTTAACCTTTTTTTGTTCGGTTGCTTTTGCTATTTCTTTCTTTAATTTTTCTGATAATTTGTCTAAATCAACTTCTTTTAATAAAGTCCTTATAGCTTCTGCTCCCATTTTTGCTGTAAATGAGCCTTTTCCGTATTTTTCTTCAGCTTCACGATATTCTTTTTCTGTTAATACTTGTGTTTTTGTTAATCCTGAAGTTCCTTTATCTATTACAACATATGCTGCAAAATATATTACTTTTTCAAGGCTTCTTGGAGACATATCTAATATTAAAGATATTCTGCTTGGAATTCCTTTAAAATACCAAATATGTGCTACTGGAGATGCAAGTTCAATATGTCCCATTCTCTCACGTCTAACTTTTGATTTTGTTACTTCTACTCCACATCTATCACAAATTATGCCTTTATATCTTATTCTTTTATATTTACCACAATGGCATTCCCAGTCTTTTGTTGGTCCAAATATTTTCTCACAAAATAGACCATCTTTTTCTGGTTTTAAAGTTCTATAATTAATGGTTTCTGGTTTTTTTACTTCTCCTCTTGACCATTCTCTTATTTTCTCATCAGATGCAAGACCTACTTTTATTTTATCAAAAACTGCTAATTCATCTTGATTTTGATTGTTCTCCATTAAGTTACCCCCTATTTAAAAATTTTTGCATTTTTAATTAAATATAAACATTGCTCGAACAAATTTTACTGTCATTTAATCTTATTATGCTTTTCTATTTAATTATTTTACTCATCTATAATATCATCATTTGCAATATCTTCATCATCTAAGCCATCATCTAAAATATCGTCTTCTTCTAAGAAGTCCATATCTTCTTCATCTAGCTCTTCTAAGTTTTCTTCTTCCATTATTTCATCATCTTTATCAATTGCAAGTTCTTCTGATAAAATGTTTTTTGCATCATCTAAATTAAAGTCTATTCCATCTTCTATATTTTCGCTTAATTCAAGTTCTTCATCATTTTCTGAATATAGTCTAACATCTAGTCCTAAACTTTGAAGTTCTTTTATTAATACTTTAAAGCTTTCTGGAACTCCTGGTTCTGGAACATTTTCGCCTTTAACAATTGCTTCATAAGTTTTTACTCTTCCTATAACATCATCTGTTAATATTTCTTGAAGTGTATATGCTGCACCATAAGCCTCTAATGCCCAAACTTCCATCTCTCCGAAACGTTGTCCACCAAATTGTGCTTTACCACCAAGAGGTTGTTGTGTTACTAATGAGTATGGTCCTGTTGAACGAGCATGGATCTTATCATCTACTAGATGGTGAAGTTTAAGCATATACATTACACCAACAGTAACTGGTTGGTCAAAAGGTTCTCCTGTTCTTCCATCATAAAGTGTTGTTTTTCCATCCTCTGATAATCCTGCTTCTTTTAACATTTCTAATATATCTTCATCTCTTGCACCATCAAATACTGGTGTTGCAACTTTTAATCCAAGCAATCTTGCTGCTGCTCCTAAGTGAACCTCTAAAACTTGGCCTAAATTCATACGTGAAGGTACACCAAGTGGGTTTAAAACAACATCTACAGGTGTTCCATCTGGCATAAATGGCATATCTTCTACTGGTAATATTCTTGAAACAACACCTTTGTTTCCATGACGTCCAGCCATTTTATCACCAACTGATATTTTTCTCTTTTGAGCAATATATACTCTTATTACTTGGTTTACTCCTGGTGCTAATTCATCTGAATTGTCTCTTGTAAATATTTTTACATCTACTATTGTTCCTGCTTCTCCATGTGGTACTTTTAATGAAGTATCACGAACTTCTCTTGATTTTTCACCAAAGATTGCACGAAGTAACCTTTCTTCTGCAGTTAATTCTGTTTCTCCTTTTGGAGTTACTTTCCCTACTAAGATATCTCCAGGTCTTACTTCTGCACCAATTCTTATAATACCATTTTCATCAAGATCTTTTAGTCCATCTTCTCCAACATTTGGTATATCTCTTGTGATTTCTTCTGCTCCTAATTTTGTATCACGGCATTCACAATCATATTCTTCAATATGTATTGATGTATAAACATCTTCTTTAACCAATCTTTCACTTAGTAAAACAGCATCCTCGTAGTTGTAACCTTCCCAAGTTGTAAATGCTATAAGAACATTTTTACCTAATGCCATTTCTCCATTTTGCGTAGATGGTCCGTCTGCAATAACATCTCCTTCTTTAACTTCTTCGCCTTTTACTACTATTGGTTTTTGGTTAATACATGTACCACCATTTGTTCTTTTGAATTTGCGTAATTTGTATGTATCAATTCCTGTTTTTGTTTTTATTATAATTTCATCACCAGTAACTTTTTGTACTACACCTGATTCTTTTGCAAGTATTGTTATTCCAGAATCTTTTGCTGCTCTGTATTCAATACCTGTTCCAACTATTGGTGAATCTGTAATCATAAGTGGAACTGCTTGACGTTGCATGTTTGCTCCCATTAATGCACGGTTTGCATCATCATGCTCTAAGAAAGGTATCATAGCTGCACCTACTGAAACTAATTGTTTTGGTGATACATCTATATAATCTACTTTTTCTCTTTCTACTTCTATGATTTCATCTAAATATCTTACTTTTATTTTTTTATTTATAAATGCTCCATTTTCATCACGAGGTTCTGAAGCTTGAGCTATAATATATCCATCTTCTTCATCTGCTGCCATATATTCCACTTCGTCTGTTACTCTATGAGTTTTTGGATCTACTTTCCTAAATGGTGTTTCAACAAATCCATATTCATTGATAACTGCAAATGTTGATAATGCAGATATTAATCCTATGTTTGGTCCTTCTGGAGATTCTATTGGGCAAAGTCTTCCATAGTGTGTATAATGAACATCACGAACTTCAAATCCTGCTCTTTCTCTAGATAATCCTCCAGGTCCTAATGCTGAAATTCTTCTTTTATGTGTTAATTCTGAAAGTGGATTTGTTTGGTCCATAAATTGTGATAATTGTGAACTTCCAAAAAACTCCCTAATTGCTGATGTTATTGGTTTTGTATTGATTAATGTTTGTGGTGTTATAACATCTAAGTCTTGAATCGTCATTCTTTCTCTTACAACTCTTTCTAATCTTGTTAAACCAATTCTAAATTGATTTTGTAATAGCTCACCAACACAACGAATACGTCTGTTTCCTAAATGGTCAATATCGTCAACATTTCCTAAGCCATATTGTAAATTCAATAAATAGTTAATTGAAGCTAAAACATCTTCTGTTGTAATATGTTTTGGCACTAATTCTTCTTTTCTTTCTTCTATAACTTTCTTTAAATCTTTTTTATTTGTTGTTTCTAAAATATTTTTTAATACTTCATAATTTACTAATTCTTTTATACCTAAGTCTTTTATATCAACAAATGCATGAATATCTACTGTACCATTTCCTATAATTCTTATCTTTTTGTCATTAACTTTAACATCAACAATATTTATTCCTGAATTCTGTATTTCAAGTGCTTGTTCTTTAGAAATTACGTTATCTTTTTCAACAATGATTTCACCTGTTTCACTGTTTAATATGTTTTCATAAGCAACTTGGTTTGTAATTCTTGTTGCTAAATTTAATTTTTTATTGTATTTATATCTTCCTACTTTTGCTAAATCATATCTTTTTGCATCAAAGAATAATCCATTAAATAAATTCCTTGCAGCATCAACTGTTGGAAGTTCTCCTGGTCTTAATTTTTTATATATTTCAACAATTGCTTCATCAGCTGTTTTTATTGTATCTTTTGCAATTGTTGCAAGTATTTGGTCTTCTTCTCCAAATAAGCTTATTATTTGATCATCTGTAGCTAGTCCTAATGCTCTTAAAAGTGCTGTTACAGGTAATTTTCTGGTTCTATCTATTCTTACATAAAAAACATCATTAGCATCGGTTTCATATTCTAGCCATGCACCACGAATAGGCATAACTGTAGCCTTGTACAATTTCTTGCCTGTTTTATCATAATCATATTCATAATAGCAACCTGGTGATCTAACTAATTGACTTACTACTACTCTTTCTGCTCCATTTATAATAAATGTACCACTATCTGTCATAAGTGGAAAATCTCCAAGATATATTTCTTGTTCTTTAATTTCGCCTGTTTCACGATTTATAAGCCTTACTTTAACATGCAATCTTGTAGAATATGTTGCATCTCTCTCTTTAGCTTCTTCTAGAGAATATTTTGTTGTATCCTCCATATAGTAATCGAAAAATTCTAGAACTAGGTTTCCGGAATAGTCTTCTATTGGTGAAATATCTTTTAATACTTCTCCTAACCCTTCTTTTACAAACCAATCGTAAGAATCTTTTTGAACTTTTATAAGATTTGGGATATCAACGAAATCGCCAGTTCTTGCAAAAGTTTTCCTTTGTGCTTTTCCACATTCCATGTCTTTTAACAAAAAAATCAACTCCTATAATTTATTCTGAGCAGATATATCTATATAGAAATTAGCTTTTTATTTTCTAATTTCTAATTTTTTTATTATACAAAGTCCCTCTTAAATATTAATGTATTATAAAGTGTTGATCCTTACTGCCCTACGGACCTACGACTTACATAACCTAAAAATAATATTTAATTCCTCTTTATATAATTTAAAAATCAAATTAATAAGTAAAATAGCACGTACAAAAGTGTAGGAAGATTTTTCACATTTTTAATTTAATGTTTCCCTACACTTTACTTATTTAATTAATACCTATGTTAATACTTTTTACTATTTTAATCACCATTTTACTATATTTTTTCAAATTTTCGTGCCATAATATATTATCACTTAAAAGTAACTTTTGTCAAGCATTTTACAAAAAAAGTTTAAATGTTAGTGTTAGAAGTTCAGACTAATTAATATATAATCCGCTTCATCTTGCTGTCGGTTTTTTGACATTTTTTGAACAAAAGGTCTGTCCCTTTTGGCAAATTAGTGCCAAAATTCCCCGTCCCTCTTGGCAAATTAGTGCCAAAATTCCCCGTCCCTCTTGGCATCTTGGCACTAATTTAATTATTTATCTTGTTTTATCGTCTATTTCTTCTTGAATTTTTTCAATAAATGCTTCTATTTGCATTTGTCCTATATCTCCTGCTTTTCTTGAACGAACTCCTACTGCATTTGCTTCTATTTCTTTATCTCCTATTATAAGCATGTATGGAATTTTTTGTAATTGTGCTTCACGGATTTTATATCCTATTTTTTCTTGTCTAGAATCTATTTCTACACGTATTCCGTGTTTTTCTAATTTTTCCATTACTTTTTTAGCATATTCTACATGTCCATCTGCTATTGGCAAAATCTTTACTTGTACTGGTGCAAGCCATGTTGGGAAAGCTCCTGCAAAGTGTTCTGTTATTATTCCTATAAATCTATCAAATGAACCAAATAGTGCTCTATGTATTAATATTGGTGTCTTTTTGTTTCCTTCTTTATCTATGTAATATAAGTTAAATCTTTGTGGTAATTGGAAGTCTAATTGTACGGTTCCCATTTGCCATTCTCTTCCTAAGCAGTCCTTCATTGTTATATCAATTTTTGGTCCGTAGAAAGCCCCGTCTCCTTCGTTTATGTCGTAGTTTCCTTCGCCACAAATTTCATCTAACACATTTTTTAAATCTTGCTCTGCTCTATCCCAAGTTTCTATTTCTCCAATAAATCCTTCTTCTGGTCTTGTTGATAATGTAAACTTGTATTCCAAATCAAACACAGAATATAAGTATTTTGCAATTTCTATAATTGATTTTATTTCACTACCTATTTGCTCTTCTGTGATATAGTTATGAGAGTCATCTTGTCTAAACATTCTAACTCTGAATAATCCATTTAATTGGCCTGATTTTTCATTTCTATGTATAACATCAACATCGCTAAATCTTAATGGTAAGTCTTTATAGCTTCTTAATTTTGATTGATATATCTTTATTGAGTTTGGACAGTTCATAGGTTTTAATGCCTGTTCATTTCCATCTGCATCTGTTAGAACAAACATATCTTCTTTGTAGTGATCCCAATGTCCTGAAATTTTCCAAAGCTCGCTACTATTTAATTGTGGACCAGAAAATTCTTGATATCCGTTTTTTTTATGAACACCTCTCCAAAAATCTATTAATGTATTTAACATTGTGAATCCCTTTGGTAACCAGTATACCATTCCTGGTGCTGTTTCATCAAAGAAAAATAGTTCTAATTCTTTACCTAGTTTTCTATGGTCTCTTTTCTTTGCTTCTTCTAACATGTTTAGGTATTCTTCTAATTGACTTGCTTTTGGAAATGAAATTCCATATATCCTTTGAAGCATCTTATTTTTCTCGCTTCCACGCCAATATGCACCTGATGTTGAAAGCAATTTTATTGCTTTTACAGCTCCTGTACTTGGAATATGTGGTCCTGCGCAAAGGTCTGTAAATTCTCCTTGTTTATAAAATGAAAGTTCTGCATCTTCTGGAAGATCATTTATAAGCTCTTGTTTATATGGTTCATCTTTCATAAATTCTAATGCTTCTTTTCTTGTAAGTACAAATCTTTCAAGAGTTAAATCCTCTTTTACGATTTTTTTCATTTCCTCTTCTATTTCTTCTAACATTTCTGGAGTAAATGGCTTATCTGTATCAAAATCATAATAAAATCCATTATCTATTGATGGTCCAATAGCTAATTTTATTTCTGGATATAATCTTTTTATAGCTTGTGCCATTATGTGTGATGTTGTATGCCAAAATGTCTTTTCTGGCACCTCCATTGTTCTTCCTCCATTTAATTTAATTTTAAACATTTGTAATCAATCCTCCTTTTATAGTTTTTTAGATTTCCATTTTAGGTTAAAAGCACCCCTAAAATAGAATTAATCCTATTTTAGGGGTGCTTATGCACGGTTCCACCCTAATTTTTTACTTGTTTTATGATTGTGTTTTCACAATTTTTCTAAACTCCGAGGTAGTTTTTCAAACCTGTTTACTTAAGTTAGCTTTCAGCGCAATCACTAACTCTCTCTTTTAGCAACCTTTGTTTTACTTTGTCTCATCAACGTTTATATTCATTACGTAATATATTATATCTTAAGTTTCTATGTTTTTCAAGTATTAAATGTAAATTTTGTCCATTTTATGTTAATGTT
>SFKP01000036.1 GCA_004553715.1 Clostridiales bacterium | reverse complement strand
TGTCGGCTCAACAGTCGGCTCCTTTGTGTTTATCACAATGTTGCCTTCTGTGCAACCAACTATAACCAACATAGCAGTCATAAAAATGATTGCAATAAGTGTAAGTGTTAATGTCCGTTTCATGAATGTACTCCTTCTGGCTCACGGCCGATGAAATTAATATATATAAAATTTGGATAAACTCCAAATGCACTTTAAGTATACCATTTTTTTGATATTATGTCAAGTTTTTACTAATTCCTTAAAAAAACTGCCAATGTGCCAATGGGGACGGGGAATTTTGTGTGCCAATGGGGACGGGGAATTTTGGCAGTCTTTGTCAATTGGGTGTCAATCAGAGATGGGGCTTAAGTTTTTGTCTAGCGGTTTCTCGGCATTTTTTGAACAAAAAATCCATCCCTTTGTTTACTCCAATTGACATAAATTAACCTTTTATTTTAGTCTAAGACTTTTTTCTTTATTATGTATGCACCTGATGTAATTATTCCTAATACTACTAGTATTAATCCTATATACACTGGTGCTTGTCCTGTTTTTACTGCTACAACTATTTCTGCTTTAGAAGTATTATTTTCTTTATCTTTTTCTTGTAATAATCCTTCATTAAATACTTCCCCTATTTCTGCTACATTTATAATAGTTTGGCTATCACCAGTTTCAATTGTTTTGGTTAATACCAATTTTATTGTTTTTTCTTCCCCTGGATTAATTAGTTCTTCTGTAAGTGATACTGTATATAAAGCTCCATTTTCTTGATACCAGTCGCTATTTAGCTCTGATTGGAAAATCACTTCTTGTGGTAATATGTCTTTTATTGAATATACATATCCCCCAATATCTCCAATATTTGAAACTGTTATATCATATTCAATAATTAAAGTTGTTCCTATATAGGTTTTCGCTGGTATTTCTATTTTTGCAAAATTTACATTGTCATATGATACTACTTTGCTTTCATCTTCATTTTTTAATGTTATCTTATTTATTGTAGTAGATATTGCCAAATCAAATATTCCTTTTTCTATTAAACCTATATCTATATTACTTAAATCTTGTATTACTAAAAGTTTATCTGTTCTTATAATGCTTTCTCCATTTAGAACACCTTCATAAGCATCTGAATTAACTAACTCTGATACCCCGCTCTGTCTTGGATTTGTTAATCCATATTGATTTTTATCATATTCAAAAACTACGATGTATTCTCCTTTTTCAATGTAGTTAAAAGTATATTCTCCATTTGAATTTGTTATTGTTTCTTGTTTTACTTCATTTGCTAAATTTAATAGTTTTACTTTTATACCTTTTAGTAATTTTTCTGAAAGCTCTCTTGCTCCATTTTTATTTTCATCTAGCCATGCTACACCCTTTACACTATAATTTACTTCTGGTGGATTGTCTGGCTCATCTGGTCCATCTGGTCCGTCTGGTTCATTTCCTCCTTCTGCATTTTTCTCAACAACATTTTCCATTTTTATAGATTTTTCTGAATATTCTCCTTTTATTTCAAACAAACCTTCTAATGTTGTAGTTTCTTTTAAATTTTCTAATAAAGTTACTGTTATTTCTACTAACATAGTTTCATTTACGTCTAATGATTTCCCAGCTAGTTCAAAATTATTAGAAATATTTTCTAATATTGTAGTTTCATCTGAAATTTTATATTCTATTGATTTTATTTTTAGGCATTCTTTAATATTACCTGATATATTAACAGATTCCTTACTTGGTCCTAAATTTGTAATTTTTATCTGGTATACTAATTCATCTTCATCGTCCATATCTATTTTTTGTGATAATACATTTTGAGATTCTTTATATGCTCCATATTCTACTTGTAATACAGCAGGTGCGATAGTTTTTTCTATATCTTCCAAAATAATTGTCTCTTCTCCATCTTTGATTGTTACTTTTGTTAATACTTCTTCAGATATATATTTATCTACCTTTCCTTCTACTTCTATAAATTTTACTTCATTTGCTTCTAATTTTACAGGAATAGAAACTTTATTTTTATCTATGGTAATATCTATTCCATCTTCTACTTCCCAAACCTCTTTCTCATCATTTTTTACATATATTTTTCCATTTATACTTTCTTGTTTAAATATATTAGGTAATTCTGCAGTAACTGTTATATTTTTAGTACTATTTGTTTTATTTTCAACTCTAACACTATATTCAATAGTAGAACCTATTTCTGCGATTTCTTGTATCATCGAATTTTTTTCAATATTAGCAGTAAGTTTTGTGTCTATTTCGCTCGTTTTTATTTTATTTTGAATTGTTTTTACAATTTTTTCTTCTAAATATTTTGCACTTACTTCTACTTTATTTTCTATCTCTGATACATTAAATTCTTTGTTTAGTTTTACTTTGATTCTTTTTACAATACTTTTACCAGATTCTAGCTGTAAATTTTCCCATTGTACAAGGTCTTCTTCATTTACTAAACTAACCTCTTCTGGCAATATGTCTATAATACTTAATTCTTCTACTGTTGTTTCTCCTTGATTTGCAACAGTAATTATGTAACTAAATTCTTGGCCTGCATATACTGCATTCTCTCCTGCTGATGTTTCTAATTTTACATCTAATTTTATTGTCTTTTCTTCTATTTGAATACTATTTGTGGCAATTTCTTTTTCACTATCAAAAATAGTATATATTTCGTTATATGTAGTGTCTTCTTCTACTTTTGGTATATTAATATTATATGTATATTCTATTCTTTCTCCTTGTTTGAATTCTGCTAATTCTATTAAATAGCTTTTTGCAGTTTCTAGATATTCATCACTCCATGAAGCTCCATCAATTGTCTCATTTTGGTTTGCTGAATATTTTACTTGTGCATTCGGTACATTTATTTCTTCAAAATTGTTTGAACATCCTAAAATTTTAGGTGCTGTTATATCACTTCCGGTATTATTTACTGCAATAACAGTAATAGTACCTGTTGTTTCTTTTGAGCCTATTATTAATTTATTTTCTTCTCCTTTGTTGTTTTCTACAATTTGTCCATCTACATTTGCAATAATTTTAGTAATTATTCCTTGTACTGCAACAAAATTTACTTCTATTCCACTTTCCCCATATATAACATTCCCCTCAGATTCAACTACAATACTTTCTGTATAAGTTGTAGCATTTTCATTTAAATAATACACATTGATATTAGCTTTTGTTGTAGGTAATAATTTATTGGTTTTAATTGTTGCTGGCACTAATATTTGAACATTATTTAATTGGTTTTCTGCATATTTTAATTGCTCACCTACTAAAGATATTTCAATATATTTTTTGCCATTTTCTTCTTTTTGACTTATTGTATAATCTGTAAAAATATCCTCTTCTATGTTTTCCTCATTCATCATTTTATTGTTAAGTATTGATATATCTTCTTTTGATATTTCATTAATTTCTTCTACCTCTTCTGGTAATTCTATTATAAATTTAGGATTTTTATATAAATCATACATTGTGCTGTCTGTACATAAGGTAATTCCAAATTGAACATTATTTTCTAATGTTGTAGATAATTCTTCGCTATTTATTGATGATATTACTTTTGATTCCCTTTTTTTGATTTCTGTATTTATAACCGCTTCTTCTGAATATTGTGCTTCTTCGGATAGTTCTTCTTCAAATTCTTGATATTGCATTTTTGTTTCCAAATTTGTTATTCCTTCTAGAACTGTACTGTCTATTATTCCTATTTCTTTTGTATTTTCTAATTCTAATAGTTTATCTTCATTTATTTCCATTGTATTTTCATAGATAATATCTATTTCTATATTTTTTGTTTCTGCAAGATATTGTAGTTCTATAAATTCATCTTCGTTTACTATATTAGCAATATCTACACTCTCTTCTCCTTCTCCTGTTGTTACTGTTTCAACAATTGTGCCTATCTCTTCTTCTGCTATTGATTCTATTTTTGCTTTGTTTAAAGATAAAAGTGTTTTGGAAGTATCTTTATCTTTTATCTCAAAGCTTCCTGTTTCGCCAAGTAAACTTAATAATTGTGCTTTATTTATTTTGCTTAATTTATAAGCAATATTTATTTTTTCTTCAATAGCTGATTCCCCATTATAAAAAACATTTGAAATGTCTTCTATCACAGCTTTTTTAGCAGACATTGCTTTGAAATTTATTATAAGATTTTCAGCATATTGATATGTTTTTGCTTCCATATCATTCTTGCAAAATTTATCTCTTTCTATTGAAAGTTTAAGCTCTTGCTCATTTTCTAATGGATTTGAATTTTGGCCATCTCCTAATAATTCATTTGCATATGCAATTAATCCATGTGTAATCATATTTATTGTTATTGCACTATTTGCATAGACTAAAGCAAACACTAATATAGATACTAAGATTTTCTTCATAATATTTCTCATAAACAACAAATCTCCTTCGATTTATATTATTATTTAATATAATTTTTACATTTTTATATTATATTGTCAAATACTGTTTTTTGTTGTTTCTTCATGTCTTTTCCTCTATCCTTACGGAACTTAAAAAAGTCAATAAAAAAACTCAAAATGACTTTTATATGTCATTTTGAGTTTTTTTTATTTAATTTACTTAAAGTGCTTATTTCCTTAAGGATTTCTTAAATTTCTACGCAACAACAATAATTGTTTTAAATAGAATGCTCTTAGAGTTGTTGTCATTGCTTCTCCGAAATCATCTTCTCTGATTATTGCACCTGTTTCTGTAATTCCATTATTTGGAGCAGAATCTTTATCTACAATTCCACCTTGAATTATATAACTAGTAATTTCTCCATATGTCATAAATGTATCTTTTAAATCTGTATTATCAACAACTTTAAATCTTAAGAATAATTTGTTTCTTCCACCTTCTCCAATCATTTTTGCTGGTAATGTTACATTTATTTTATTAAATCTATTGCCTTCTATTAATGTTTCGCCTAATTGGTCTACCCTTACATCTGTTGTTTGATATTCTCCATTTTCATAATATTTGTATTCAGCAGAAACAAGTTCTAACTTTGTATCATAATAATATGATATTGATCCGATGATTCCTATAGCAGATTCTTGGTTGTTTAAGTTTACTTCATAAGTAATATAAGAGTTTTCACTTTTACCGGATTTTCCGCTAACCTCAACATCACTCATATCTGTTGTTAAAGCTAAGTCACCTTTTCTTTCTTTTAAGCCTAATGTTATATTTTCTGTTGTTTCTGTAAGTGTGATATTAGTTTTTGCAAACATTTTATATTGTGGTAAAACTCCTTCTGTTCCTTCTGTTATCAATGTTGATATATACATTCCATTTGTTTGCTCAGTTGTTTCGTACTCTAATGGGTATTCTCCAGGTACTTCTACTAATTCTGCATTTCCATTAAAACTATATGCTCTTGCTGCATTAGTATATCCCATTATACCAGAAAATCTTGAATTAAATCTTGTTCTAGCATTTACACCTTGTACTTCAAAATTTTCTGTTGCTTTTGAGTCTATACCTTCTGATACTATATTATTCATACCATCATAAGCAAACATTATTACATATTCTGATTTTGGTACATCTGTAAATTCATATTCACCATTGCTGTTTGTTTTTATTTGAGCTACAATTGTATTTTTTGCAGTATCTATTAAGTATACTTCTATATCTGCCAAACCTTCTTCATTATCATCAATTTCTCCATTTGGTGGTAATACTGGTTTTATACCTTGTGGAATATCTTTAAATACTTTTCCACTTAAAGAAATTTTTTCTAATGGTCTAAATGTTTTTGAATATGTTCCTTCGCTTTTTATACCATTACCTATTATTATATTTTGTCTTTCATATATAGATTCTAATGTGTAGAACCATGCCTGTCTATATTGATTATTCATAGTTCTAGATATTCTTATTCCTATAGACATATCAAAGTTTGTTCCTGTTACATCAAAGTAACATACTACTGGATTTGATGTTATTTCTGCAAGATTTATCTCGTTTCCATTTTCATCACAAACTTTATCATATATTTGTCCATTATTGCTTATTGTAGCTCTTAGTATTTCGCCATATCTACCCCTTTTTGTAATTTCTTCTCCTTGTACTGTTTTATATTTAGCTGTTGCGCGCTCTACATTATATGATATTGTAAATGGCCCCACTAAAGTTTTACCATTTACTGTTATTGGCTCATAATTGTCAAATGTTGTCTTTGGAATTGAACCTATTTTTCCATTTTCTACATATTTATCATATGCTGATGCATTTGCATAAATTTCTGCAGAAACATCTAAGAGGTTATTTATTATTCTGTTTTGTTTGCTTGTATTTGTAATTCCTATTTTTGTTAATCTGTCCCTCATTTTTGCAATCATAGTATTGTTTGGAACACCTTGCAATCCCCAAATTGCAATTTGTACTGGTGATAATGAATAATCAGGTCTGTCATTATCATAAGGGATATCTATTCCTATTGATTGATAAAATTCAGGTGTATTATATGTATCTATTTCAGATAACATATAAGCTAATTGGTTATAATTTTCATCAATTAAATTGTAATCATTTCCAATACCTATACCTTCTTCTGGTATATTATCTTTTGATAGCTCACCATTTACATATCTATAAATTTCTGCATTATATAATGTATAGAAGTTTTCAATTTTAAAGAATCTCCAATATCCTGTATCTATATTTACACAATGCATATTTTTTGATGTAAACATATCATGTGATTTTATAATCACATTTTTGCCGATATCTGCTAATCCGTATGTTGTTTGATTTGTTGCATTATCTGTTTTATATCCTTTAAAAGTTACATCTCCAAATTCTTCTAAAATATCTTCACTTGTTCCTTTTGTTGGTGTTTTTTCAATTTCAAATTTTTCACTTTCTAAAACTTCTTCATAATTACTTATAAATGTGTTTGTGCTTTCATTTCTACTAATTTCTTTTATATCTTGAAGATAAATTACTTGATTTCCACATATTACTGTAAATGTATTTTTTAATGTATCTGATACATAAGTTGCTATGTCTTGTTCAATTTGGATTGCTTTTTCTTCGTTTGGATTTAAATATGTAGTTATATCGCCTTTATATGTCACTTTTGATTTCTTTATTAATCCTTTTTGAAGCAAACCTTCTTCAAAAACTTCTTCTACTTTGCAAATATTTGCTACAATTTTTCCAGCTTTTGTAGCTTCTGGCATATTAGCTTTTACTGTTACTGCTTTTATAGTGTTAGAAGTATTTTTTATATAAATTGTATATATTAATTTAGACCCAATTTCTACAGTTTTTAGCTCAGCAAAGTTTTTATGTATGTAGCTTTCTAATGTTGCTTCTATTGCATTTTCTTTTTCTATTACCTCTTTATCTGCTATTGTATCTTTAACTAATTCTGGTGTATTTATTTTTATTGTCTCTTTTATCGAATTTAGTGTTTTATTACTTGTTGTTGTGTTTGTTACTATTTTTGAACTATTTGTTATTTTTGTTGTATTAGATGTATCTACTTTCTTTGATGTATCTGTTACTTTTGTCGTATTAGA
>SFKP01000035.1 GCA_004553715.1 Clostridiales bacterium | reverse complement strand
GCTATCCATAAGTTGATATGAATTAGCTTTAGATATTCCTAAATATCTACTAATATCTGTTGCAGATAAAGTAGCAGGTAAATCTTCTTTGGTTTTAAAACTACTATGCATAAGCATTCCTCCTTTCTTAATTTTCTTCAGTTTAACGTCCATTTGTATAGCATTTGCTCATAACAGTTTTGTTTCTGTTCTCCCTTATCCAAGCGAGCTACCCCTTTACATCACGTTAGCCAGGTAGAAGTTTCGTTAGATGTTTACATCTAGACTATTTAGTTTTCAATGTGCTATAATAGAAAAGAGATTAAATAACAATCTGTTTTCTATTTGCAAAATCATTATAGAATGCTTGAAATACATTGTAAATAGAAAATCATAAGTCTATAAATAAAGTCATAATAGAAAAATCTATAATCTATTTTCAAAAACGGAGGTAATGTAATAATGTCAACATTTTTCACATTTAAAGATAGAAAAATTATATTAAAGAATGAACGGAGAATATTATGGATATTTAAATGGTTTTGAATATAATATTGGAGAAAAACTATTTAAATTTATTACAATGGACTATGATGACATAGATAAATTAAAAGAATTATATTCAGAATTAATACAAGTAGTTGCAGATGGAAAGTTAAATAATAAAGAATATTATTTATATTGTGATATTAATAATATTTTACAAAAATGTTTAGACTTCTCTCCATATACACATTTCTATAATCAAATATTAGTAGATACAATAATTAAAACATATAATATGAACTTTATTAGGTCTGATTTATTAATTAAAAATGATATAAAATTTAATTATAATGAGGGATTCAATAAAAAAGAAACAAGCATACATGAATTGTTGTTAGAGAAAGATGAAGATAAAAAGAACACAACAATATTAGTAAGAGATTGTTTTCAAAAAATATCAGGTATAACAGAAAAAAGAAATAATAAGTTTTTGGAATTTTTTAATGAAGTAAAAGATGCATTGTCAATGGATTTCAAAGAAAAAGTAAATGAATATAATGAAAGAATAACTTTAATGGCAGAGTATTCAAAAGATAAGTTAATAAGAGATTTAACTCCAGAACAAAAGATTTATTTGTATGAATCAACAGGAGTATTTAATTTAAGCTATTTGAATTTATCTCCAACAAATGCAATATTTCTAGATACAGCATTTAAAACAAAGTATATTGCTAATGGTAGTTTAACAAAAGAGGAAAAAAGATTAGATGTATTAGAAATAGCTAAGAAAATAAAAGAAAAAAATATTGAAGTTCAAGAAATATATGAATTAGACAATAGTGAAGATCAGATAAGATTTGAATTATTCAAAGTAATACAAAACAATTTTATAATAAAGAAATGTACAAATTGTGGTAAATTATTTATTCCACTTAAAACTGATAAACAATATTGTGATAATTTATACTTAAACACAGAAAAGACTTGTAGTGAAATTGGAGCTACGACAAAACACAAAGAAAAAATATCAAATAGCCTGATTTTAAAAGAATTTCAAAGAGAATATAAAAGAATGTATGGATTACATTACAACAATAGCAAGAAATTTACAGAGGCAAAGTTTAAAATGTGGTCAAAACAAGCAAGAGAATTAAGAGATAAATATACAGATGATAAAATAGAAGATTTTAAGGAAGAATTACAAAAATTAAGTAAAATATTTTATGATTTTGATAAAATTTAAAAAATGTATGTTATAATGAATTTAATTAATAATTATTAGGAGTTTAAAATGTATGGAAAATTTAATTGTTATAGAAGGAAAAGAAAAGTATCAGTATAAAGACATAAAAGGTTTGATTGAGAATTTTATAAATAAAAACTATTTCAGTATGTCAGAAGAAGAAAGAAAAAATGAACTGGAAAAAAAGACTATAGCAAATACTATACAAGGCAATATAAAAATTGTTAAATTAGAAAAAGATAAAAAAGATTTTGAAGAAAATGCATTTATCCTATACGATGAAATTTCTTATATATTGTCTATGTTAAAATATAATAAAATTATTTTACTAGAAAGAACAGATGCAAATATATTTGGAAGATATATTAATAAAGAAAATATGCAAGATAATTATATAATAATCAACAAATTTGCTGATGAAATAATGAAAAAATATTTAAAAAATAATTAAAAAGGAATGTACTATGGATGAAATTGAAGAAAGATTAATGTCATTATCAGATGACGAAAAAATAGATAGATTAGAATATGAAAACAATTATTACTATGTAAAAATACTTGTGATGAGTTTGCAAAGTGATAAATTAAAGCTACAAATGATTGATAAATTACAAGATTATGATAAAGCTAATTTAGTAGAAACTTTACAGTCAGATGATTTAAAACTGGATTATTTAAGAAATATGAAACAGGGTGATTACAAAAAAGCAGATATAGCCAAAAGTATAAAATCTGATGAGCTAAAAATGCAAGCATTGTCTTTATTCGAGGATAATGATGACTATAATAAACGAGATATTATTATTACAATGCAATCTGATGAAAACAAACTTAAAGCTATGAAGCAACATATAAAAGCGCCGTATTATTTTAGAGAGATCTTGGAGAGTTTAACTTTAGATGAAAATAAAATCGCTAATTTAAATTTATTGTCTTCTTCATATGATAAACAAAAAGTATTAGAAAGTATTACGATTGAAAATGATGAACAGAGATTAAGTATTGCAACTTCTGTAAAAGATGATTATTTAGCTATCAAATTTATAGAAGAAATTGAAGATGCAGAAAAGAGAATACAAGCATTAGATTTATTAAACTCTGAAGAATATAAGAAAGACGTTATAATGACATTAGATGAAAAACAAAGAATGAGTTTGATAGAAAGGATAAAATCTCCAATATTTCAAGGACAAATTATAGATTCAATTACAGATGATAATGTGAAAGTACAAGGTTTACAAAATATAAGTGATGAAACTTTAAGAAGCAATGTATTAATGAGTTTAGAAAGTGATGAACTAAAATTAATACAGTTGGAACAAGTCCAATTAGAAGATGAAGCTAATAGATCAATTGTGATTGCTTCATTAAAAGATGATGAGACAAAAATAAGTCTGTTAGAGCAAATAACAGATAGTAATAATAGAACACTAATAACAATGTCATTAAGTGATAGAGAAAAATTAAAAGAAGCTTTTTTAGATAGTAATAGAACTTATACAGAAATAGGATTAGATGAAAATATAACTATTGGTATGGAAATAGAATCTGAAGGAATAATGAGTTCGCAGATACAAACATTAAAGAAAGTTGTAAAAAAACAAATCGAAGGAGAAACAAGAGGATGGGAAACCAAAGGAGATGGTAGTTTAGAGGAAGGAGTAGAGGTAGTATCTCCAATACTAACAGATAACAGAGAAGATGTAGAAGATATATATATGGTATGTGCAATGATGCAGAAATGTGGACACGAGATTACTGAAAGATGTGGAGGACATATACATATAGGAGCTGATTATCTAAAAAGTAAAGAGGCTTATGTAAATTTATTTGAAATATGGGGAAATGCAGAAAAAATTATATGTAAAATGAGTAATGAAAAAGGTACTATACCAAGAATGGGATTGCAAGAATATGCTGCTCCTATTTCGTCAAAATTAAATGCAGCCCTAGAGAGTGAAACAGTAAATTTAGAAAGTGAAGAAGATTTAGAGCAATTTATTAGTGAAATACAAGATGTTCAAGGAGATAGATATTCTGGATTAAACTTATTAAATATTAATAATGGAAAAAATACAATAGAGTTTAGAATACCAAATGGAACTATTAATGCAGATACTTGGATCGAAAATGCAAGACTATTTGGTAGAATTGTGCAAATATCACAAAAATTAGCTGAAATTGAAAAACAATCTGAACTAAGCGAAGAAGATAGGAAATTATTAGATTTAAAGAATCTTTTGAAAGAGGAAATTCCTGAACAAGAGAAAATGGAAATATTACTAGAATTATTGTTTTCTGAAGAAGAGAGAACAGTATATAGGGAAAGATATATTTCTAGTTCTAAATTATTAGAGCAGGTACCAGATGAAAAAAATCCATTTCAAGAAACTGAATTTAGCAAAGTAGACTTTAAGAAGAAAAAACATACTTTAGGAGAATTTCATGAGGTGGCTGTTAATGATAGAACAGAAGCGACTAATGATGTAACAAGAGAAACATTACAAGGTGTTAAAACAGAACAATTGGAGCAATCCAATAATAAGAGTATGGAGGAAAAATGATGATCAGTGTTGAATATAGCGAAGCAATAGTAGAAGTATTAGATATACTGAATCATTCAGATGATAATATAATAGAAAAAATACCCAAAAAATTAATAGAATTTTGGAAAAGAAATAAATCTACTACATATAAACCTAATTTAGATCATAGTAAATCGATAAGTGAGATGGAATTGAAAAATAAAACAAAATCAATAATAACTATGATATATTTAAATTATTTATGTAATGATGCTGAAAAAAACAATATAAAGTTAATATTAAAAGATAATGAAGAAAAGTACCAACAGGAATTAAGGGAAAAATATAATCCAGATAATATATTTAAAAACAAAAAAGAAGATATTGTTGTTAAAGAAGAAACGCAAGCACTAGTAGAATATAAAGAAAGAACTTTTATACAAAAGTTTTTTGATAAGATAAAAAGCTTATTTAAGAGAAAATAATTTGACCACTTTTTTGACCACAACCAAAACGAAAAACAATGGAAATAAAGAGAAATAAAAAAATAAGTGTTGTTCTGAAACCTTACAGAATAGCACTTTTTATTATTCTATGGAAATAACGAGATTTGACCGCTGGTTCTCATAACCCGAAGGTCGTAAGTTCGAGTCTTACCCCCGCAACCAAAATTTTTATTAGAGTCGCAAGAGATTGTGGACTCTTATTTTTTTGACATTTGACGTGAATTTGACGTAATTGGGGACAATTTGGGGACAGTCCCACTTTTACAATACTTATAAACACTTAAAATATCAATGATAAACCGAAAACTACTTTGGGTAACAAAAAGCAATTTTGAGAAATTTTGAAAAGAGTTTTTAGTGTACTAGGATTTCTTCTAATATGTTTCCTGCATCTTTATTATGTGATTGTACAGGATGAACATAAAAGTTTAAAGTAGTAGTAATTTGTGCATGTCCTAGTCTTGAAGCTACGACTGCAACATCAACATTTTGTGATATCATCAATGTAGCATTTGTGTGTCTGAGACCATGAAATGTAATTGGTGGTAAATTTTTTCTTTTAATAAATCTACGAAACCAATCTGTTATTGTATCAGGATGCATAGGTTTTCCGTTCCATTGAACAAAAAGTCTATTGGATTCTATCCATAAATCACCGCATTTTTTCTTTTGAGCATTATACCATGTTTTATATTTCTTTAAAATGTCTATAACTACTTGAGGTATTCCAACACTTCTAACAGAACTTTCAGTTTTTGGACTTTTTATGAAAATGCCTTTGTCGGGGAGATATTGACTAGACTTGTCTATATTTACGAATCCTTCTTTCAAATCGATGTCAGACCATTCTAACGCCAATACTTCGCCTCTACGCATGCCAGTAAATAGAGTTAATATTATAATGGTTTGAAATTTTAAATCTTCGCCTTCTAAAGCTTCTAAAAGTCTTTTACAATCCTTATCATCATAATAATGAATTTTAGGTCTAGTATGTTTCGGTGGTTTTACTCTAGCAACTGGGTTGTAAGGTAGTATTTGCCAATATACAGCATTTTGTAACATTGCTCTAAGTAATCTATGGTGTTCTAAAATTGTTTTAGAAGATAGAGCTTTTAAAGTAGTTTGTCCATTATTATTTTTGCATCTCTTAATTTGATGATCTTTAGATAAATAATCATAAAAACCCATTATATGTGCAGGTTTTATTAGGTCTAATTTAAAATGTCCGAAATATGGAAGAATTCTAGAATCTAACATTCCTTTATATCTTTCATATGTTTTAGGTGCAAGTTCTTTTAAACCATAATTTTTAGCCCACATTTCACTAAATTGTGCAAAAGTCATACCAGAAGATTGTAATATAACGCCATTTTCAATTTCGTATACAAATTTTACAAGTTCTTTGTCAGCTTCTCTTCTACTATTGGCATGAATGGATTTTGTATATTTAATCCTATTTCCATAATTGTCATATCCATGTGATACAATTAGTCTCCAACTATTTTTTCCTCTCTTTTCAAGATGTCCTGCCATTACTTTTTTCACCTCCTTTCAGTATGCCTATGACAGGAGAGGATATCTATATAATTATTTTTTTGCAACTATTCCGTATAATACTCTTTTTAATTTAATACCTTTTGGTGTTGCATTGCTTGAAACGTATTTGTCAAATAAATCTTTTTCTATATTTTTTTCATCAGAAAAATCATTTAATATAGGTGTTTTTAAAAGTAGTGCTAATAAATCATCTGGCGTCTCGTAATATTCATATTGAATAATTTCTTGTAAATTAATTTCAGAAAATCCCGCCTTTTTAATATCTTCATAATCTTTTTTACTAATTGCAACAACATCATTAAAAGCTTGACCTCTACCAAACAATTCTTTTAAATCCCAGCAATCGTATTTATCTATACCTTCAATTATTAAAACTCCACTATCATTTAAGCAATCATATATTTGATTAGCATTAATTGGAGTATGTCTAGCTGATACGATATCAAATATATTATTTGGGAAAGCCATCTTTAAGTTATCCATCACTGCGAATTTAAATTTTTTATTTGGATAATTAAGTTGATTGTTTTTAGCTGTTTTTATCATTTCTGGAGAAAAATCTGTTGCAATTACCATTCCGAACATCAGGCATATTAGATAAACTTTCTTCGCCACCGCCAGTTCCTAAATCTAATATTAAAGAATTTTTATTAGAGTGTTTAGATATTTCGTTGTAAAAGTCCCATGAACTTTCTTGTTCAGTGTGGCATTTTATATTTGAAAAATCCCAATTTCCTATTTCATTATAATTTTTAAACTCTTGTTCTTGCATAAAAAGTTCCTCCCTTTAATATAAAATCATTCCAGCACCTAAATCTTCATTAGGTCTTGAAATAAATCCAAATTTTTCATAAAAAGATTCTTTTCCTTTTGATGCTCCTAAGTAAGTTCTTATATCAGGATTAATCTTTTTATACGCATTTATTTGTTCTAATAAATTTTCCACTATGCCAGTACCTATATGTTTATTTTGATATTTAGGAATTACCATTATATCTTGAATATATAAGAATATAGTTTTATCTCCTATAATTCTTCCATAGCCAATTAATTTATCATCATCATATACACATAGTGAATATAAAGTATTTCTTAATGCCTCATCAATTATATTATTTTTTCTAGTTCCCCAACCTACAGAGTCTGTTAAATAATTAAATTCTTTTGCAGAAGGAACATGTTCTATGTATCTAATCATATTTTATACTTTCCTCGTATAATATGTTTATAAGGTTTATTTAATATGAATTTTATAAACATATTCTTTCTTTATATCTTTTAAATAACCTTTCTAATTGGACTATTTTTTAGTATAATCATTGTAGGTATTGCATAAGGCAAACTTTTTCACTTCCTGCAAACCTTTATTGGTATTGCTCATAAAGAGTGAAGCCTTACATTAAAAATTATTTTCTTACCAACTGCTGCATCTTCATATATTGGTCAAGGTAGCAATGACGTCAACAATATTTGAATGAATGCTTATATGCGAGGTTGATTTTATTTTTAATTGCTAAGGAATAGTCCTTATTGTATCTTTATTCTACCAAGAAAGGTGGTGATTTTATGAATAAAGATGTTTTATCTACTTTGTTTGTAGGCATTGATGTTAGTTCTGCTAGTAACTATTTTTGTGCCATTAATTTTGAAGGTAAACATATTTTAGATTTTTCTATAACTAATGATTTGCCGAGTAGCGAAATTGCTGTTGAAAGAATCTTTAATGCCCTTCAAGAAAATGACTTAAAATTTGTTACTCTTGTCTTGGAATCTACTAATGTTTTCAGTTTTCACATTGCTAACTTTTTAGCTTCTAACAATTCACTTTTTAATTTTAATTCTAAAGTATTTGTTATTAATCCTAAAGAATCTAGCAATTTTAGAAAAACTTATTCTGATATGGATAAAACTGATCCACAAGACGCTTTTGTTTTAGCTGATATGGCTCGTTGTGGTCGAATAAACCAACAACCATACAAGGCATCTCAACTTTTTGCTCTTCAACGCTTAACTCGTCAACGTTTTCATTTAGTAAAAACTATTATGAGAGAAAAAGCTTATATGATGAGCAATATATATTTAAAGTTCAGTTCTCTTTATATTTCTAAAAAAGAGGATGAACCTTTTAGCAATATGTTCGGCAATACATCAAAATCCGTTATTGCTGACTTTACTCCAGATGATATTGTTAATATGTCTGATGAAGACATGATTAATTTCATTATGGATAAAGGCAAATCTCGTTTCTCTAATCCTGCTGAAAATGTTAAATTACTTAAGAAAATTGCTCGTGATTCTTACAGATTAGATAAGCTAGCTTATGACCCTATTAATGTTGCTATCTCTTCATCTTTTAATACTATTAATGCTTTAGAAGATAACCTTAAAGTTATCGATAAAGCTATTGAGAAGAATGTTAAAGGTCTATGTGACAACGAATTTACCATTTTAAAGTCAATACCTGGAATTGGTGATGTATATGCTGCTGGCATTATCTCCGAAATTGGCTCTATTGAGTTTTTTAAGGATAACAATGCTCTTGCTAAATATGCTGGCTTAACTTGGCGTAAAACACAATCTGGCTACTTTGAGGCTGAAACTACTAGAATGACTAAAACTGGAAACAAATACTTGCGTTACTACTTAATTGAGGCTGTTTCTTCTGTTAAAAATTATTCGAGTGAATTTAAAGAATTTTATACTCGCAAATACAATGAAGTGAGTCGTGGTGCTCATAAGCGTGCTTTGGCACTTTCTGCTCGAAAACTAGTAAGGTTAATTTTTGGTTTGCTACACCATAATCAACTTTACTCTGCAACCAAATTAGATAATCGCTCAAATTAATTACATATTTTATCATTTAAATGTGCTATTTTAGCATGTTTTATTAAGTGTACCTGTTTTTCAATATTTGTTTAAAAAATATTTGAAAAACTTTTTATTTTTCTATTGACATATTACCTACTGTCTTT
>SFKP01000034.1 GCA_004553715.1 Clostridiales bacterium | reverse complement strand
ACACTCCAAACGCAGTATCTTACTAATATTTTACCACTTTTTTGTATAAAACTAAAATCAACATCATATAAAAGTGGAATTTAAAAATAAAATTAAGTTTTTGGTCTGAACATTAACAAAATATTTGTAGAACGTTTATAAATATGGTATAATGCAAATAAATCAAAAAAAGGAGACTATTTATGAAATTTTTTTTAAGTTTAGCGTTCTTATTTTTTATAGGAAGTACATTAGGATGGGCATTGGAGCTATTTTTTAGAAGATTTATTAGCTCAAAAAAATGGATAAATCCAGGCTTTTTGACGGGGCCATATCTTCCAATTTATGGGTTCGGTTTATGTGCATTATATTTAATTTCAAAAGTTGATATGAGTTTTATACAAAACCTAATATTACAAAAAATTTTGGTTATATTATTTATGACAATAGCAATGACACTAATTGAATATATTGCTGGAATAATTTTTATAAAAGGAATGAAAGTAAAATTATGGGATTATTCTGAAGAATGGGGAAATATCCAAGGAATAATTTGTCCATTATATACATTTTTTTGGGCTGTTATTAGCACTATATATTACTTCTTTGTAAATGATACTATTATAGAATCTATAAATTGGTTATATAACAATTTGATGTTTTCGTTTTTCATTGGAATGTTTTTCGGCGTATTAATAATTGATGTTATTCATTCAATGAATCTAACAGTAAAAATAAGAAAAATTGCAACAGAATATAATATATTAGTAAGACTAGAAGAACTAAAAGAGAACATTAGAGAAGATGCCGAAAAGAGTAAAGATAAAATACATTATATTTTTGCATTAAAAACTAATAAAAATCTTAAAGATGTAATATATAAATATAAAGATAAACATTTATCTAGAAAATTTAAGAAAAACAATTGAGGTGACTAACTATAAAAGAGAAAATAAAGGAATTCTTAGATACAATTGAAGATGCAAAAATAAGTGAATATGCTGCACAATGCTCATATTTCATAATTTTATCGTTTATTCCATTTATAATGATATTATTAACAGTTGTGCAATTTTTAGGATTAGATAAAAATACTTTGTTTGGAATTTTTGCAGCCATTATACCAGAAAGTGTAAAAGGTCTGATATTTGACATTATACAAGAGGTATATACAAAGTCAATTGGTACAATATCTATTTCAATATTATTTTTGCTATGGTCTGCAGGAAAAGGATTTTTCGCATTATGTAAAGGACTAAACTCAGCTTATCAAGTGAAAAAAAAGTACAACTATTTTTCTATAAAATTGCAATCAATAATTAGTACAATAATATTTATATTGTTAATTGTAGTAACTTTATTAGTTTTGGTTTTTGGTAATAAAATAAATCTAATTATAGCTAAGAATTTTGGAGAAATAAAAGGAATAACAAATTTAATTTTTAGTTTTAGTAAAATAGCAGTATATGTTATAATGTTTATCATATTTGTACTAATTTACAAATTTTTACCAAAACATAAAGTACAATTAAAATATCAATTACCAGGAGCATTGATTGCGACGTTAGGGTGGATAGTTATATCATATGTGTTTTCTATTTATTTAGATGTGTTTTCAGGATTTTCAGTAACATATGGAAGTTTAACAACAGTTATGTTATTATTTATGTGGATATATTTATGTATATATATTGTTCTTTTTGGAGCGATTGTTAATAAATATATAGAAAAAAGAGGGAAAGTTTTATTAGTAAAAAACAAAAAAAATGAAGAACAAAAAGGAGAAAAAAATGGAGAAGGAATCAAAGAAAAAAATTAGTTATTTTTATTACATAGCATTTTTAATTATTTATTTAGAGATAGTTTTTAAATTAATAACAATTAGAAATTGTGGATTTGGTGATGTTTTATATACTATACTTTTTAGTATGCCAATAATACTTGTTATAAATATGGTTGTTAATTTATTTAAAGAAAGTGTAGCAAGATCAATAAATGTTATTTTATCTATTCTTATTACTCTTTATTTCTTAATACAATTAGTGTTTTTTAAATTATTTAGGGAATGCATTAGGCTTTACAGATATCATTATAGATGCTATTAAAACATATTTCTTTAGTATACTCATTTTTCTTGTGCCATTAATTTTGTACTTTATATTTAGAAACAAAATTTGTTATACAAGATGTAAGAAAAAAACGGTGCTTAAAATGATGATGGTAATTATCATATTGGTGATACTTATATACATCATTATGTGTATAGATAAAAAAGAAGTATATTCTTTATATAATCTTTATTTTAAAGTAAATGCACCAGAAAAAAACATCAAAAATTTTGGGTTATTGACGGCAACTAAATTAGATGTGCAAAGAACAATCTTTGGGTTTGAAGAAGATATTATAAATACTGAGGAGGAAACTAAAAAAGAGGAAGAAGTAATAAATATCGAATATGAAGATAATATTATAGATATTGATTTTGAAACACTAAAAAGTAGTACCAATGATAAAAATCTTATCAATATATATAATTACATAGAAAATTCAACACCAACTAAGAAAAATGAATACACAGGATATTTTAAAGGTAAAAACCTAATATTTATTTTAGCAGAAGGATTTAATAATATTGCAGTAGATGAAAATTTAACTCCAACATTGTATAAACTTTCAAATTCGGGTTTTGTATTTAACAACTTTTATTCACCAGTATTTTTAAGTACTACAGGAGGAGAATTTCAAGCAACAACTGGCCTTATACCAACACAAGGGACATTAAAACTTTGGAAAGAAGAAAAACCTACAATTAAATATGCTTTGGGGAATAGCCTTGGAAATCTTGGATATTATGCAAGTGCATATCATAATTGGACATATAATTATTACTCAAGAGATATTACAATGGGGACACTTGGATTTGATATATATATGGGGTTAGGAAACGGATTAGAGCAATTAATGAGCCGTAATTGGCTTCCAAGTGATATAGATTTAATTGATGTAACAGCAGACTTTTATATGGAGAAAGAACCATTCGTAACATACTATGTAACAGTAAGTGGTCATGCACCATATGTAATAAGCCAAGGGAATAGCATAGCATATAAAAATAAAGAAGAAGTTCAAGATTTACCATATAGTCAAATGATAAAAGCATATCTAGCAACACAAATAGAACTAGACAGGGCATTAGAAAAACTTATAGATATGTTAGAAAAAAAGGGTAAGTTAGATAACACTGTGATAGCCTTAGTGGGAGATCATTATCCATATACAATACCAGTTAATGAAATTAACCAAATAAGCTCATACGAAAGAGATGATATAATAGAAGTAAATAGAAGCAACTTCATTCTTTGGAATAATGAAATGAAAGAAGTAATTGAAGTAGAAAAAGTAGGTAGTCAGATTGATGTGCTTCCAACATTACTTAACTTATTTGGAGTAGAATATGATTCAAGATTAATAATCGGAAAAGATATTCTAAGTGATTCAACTGAAGGCATTGCGATTTTCTCTAATAGAAGTTGGGTAACAAACTTAGGCACATATATTTCGACAACAGGAGTATTTACTCCTAAAGAAGGTGCTGAAATTGAAGAAGGTTATATTAATAAAAAAAATGTAGAAGTAGCAAATAAATTCACAATGAGCAACAACTTCATAAAATACAATATTTATACTAAATTTTAAAATAAATTTAATATTTGTAATATATACTATAATTGTTATTTATACATTTATAGTATATTTTTTATTATAGATAATAGTGTTTTTGTTAAATTTACTACATCCACAAAGGCGCTAGTGTATTTATCAACACCTTTTGTTTAGTCACAATTTGACAAAACTTGACAAAAATACCAAACATACTATAAAATAATTAAATGCTATTAATAACAAGGAGACGATTTATATTATGGAAAAAGTTTTACACATAGGTTTAGATATAGGATCTACTACAGTAAAAACAGTAGTTATGGATGATAATTTAAATACAATTTATTCAACATATACAAGACATTTTTCAGATACTAGAAATACAATTTGTAAATCTTTGGAAGACATTATTGAAAATTTTAAAGGAAATAAAATAACATTAGCTTTAACAGGTTCTGGGGCGCTTTCTGTTTCGGAGTTTTTAGGAATTCCTTTTGTGCAAGAGGTAGTTGCATGCAAAAGAACAGTTGAAAAATATATTGCAAAAACAGATGTTGTAATAGAGCTTGGTGGAGAAGATGCTAAAATAATATATTTTGGAAAATCAATAGAGCAAAGAATGAATGGTACTTGTGCAGGAGGTACAGGGGCATTTTTAGACCAAATGGCAACACTTTTAAATACAGATACTATGGGGTTAAATGAACTTGCAAAAAATTATAAAACAATATACCCAATAGCTTCTCGTTGTGGAGTTTTTGCAAAAACAGATATACAACCACTTTTAAATGAAGGAGCAGCAAAAGAAGATATTGCTGTATCAATATTTCAAGCAGTAGTAAATCAAACTATTAGTGGGCTTGCTTGTGGAAGACCGATAAGAGGAAATGTTGCGTTTTTAGGAGGGCCACTTAATTATTTACCAGAGCTTAGAAAAAGATTTATAGAAACACTTAAATTAGAGCCAGAACAAGTAATTTGCCCAGAAGATGCACATTTATTAGTTGCAAAAGGTGCTGCATTAGATTCAATAAATTATAATACAATAACAATGGAAAAATTACAAAGTAAAATTCAATTATTGAAAAGCTACAAAGAAAGCGAATCAAAATCATTAAAACCATTATTTACAATAGAAAATGAATATAATGAATTTAAAGAAAGACATGCAAAAACAGTAGTACCTAAAAAGGAGTTATCAAATTATGAAGGAGATTGTTTTTTAGGGATAGATGCAGGCTCAACAACAAGTAAAATTGCTTTAATAGATAATGAAGGTAATTTGCTATATTCAAAATATGCAAGCAATGAAGGAAAACCTTTAGAGAGCGTAATTGCAATGGTAAGCGAAATGCAAACTAAATTACCAGAAAAAGCTGTAATTCGCTTTGCAGGTTCAACAGGTTATGGCGAGAAACTTATACAAACAGCACTAAATCTAGAGTTAGGAGAGATAGAAACTATTGCACATTATACAGCGGCCAAAATGTTTATGAATGACGTTTCAGCAATAATTGATATTGGTGGACAAGATATGAAATATATCAAAATAAAAGATGGTGCAATAGATAATATTATGTTAAATGAAGCATGCTCTTCAGGATGTGGTTCATTTATAGAAACTTTTGCGAAAAGTTTAAATTTAAAAATAGATGAATTTGTAGATGAGGCACTGAAGTCAAGAAACCCTGTAGACTTAGGTTCAAGATGTACAGTTTTTATGAATTCAAAAATAAAACAAGCACAAAAAGAAGGATATACTGTTGGTGATATATCAGCAGGACTATCATATTCTGTTATAAAAAATGCTATTCAAAAAGTAATGAAAATAAGGAACGTTGAAGACTTGGGAGAAAATATTATTGTGCAAGGTGGCACTTTTTATAATGATGCAGTTTTAAGAGCTTTTGAAAAAATAGTTGGTAAAAACGTTATAAGACCAGATATTGCAGGACTTATGGGAGCTTATGGGGTGGCATATATTGCAAAAGAGGAATTTGAAGCAATGAAGGATACAAAATATACTTCTAAAATGCTAAAAAAGGAAGAATTAGCTGATTTAAAGACAACTGTAATACATACAAGATGTAAAGGTTGCGAAAATCATTGCTTACTTACATTGAACCATTTTTCAAATGGAAAGAAATTTATATCTGGCAATAGGTGCGAAAGAGGTGCAGGAAAACAAGAAGAAGTAAAAAATTTACCTAATTTATATAAATATAAAAACGAAAGAGTTTTTGATTATGAACCATTATCAGAAGAAAGAGCAACTAGAGGAACAATAGGAATACCAAGGGTTTTAAACATGTATGAGGATTATCCATTCTGGTTTACTCTGTTTACAAATCTAGGATTTAGGGTAATTTTATCTGAAAAAAGTAGTAGGTCAACTTATGAAAAAGGGATAGAATCTATGCCATCAGAATCAGTTTGCTATCCAGCGAAGCTAAGCCATGGACATATTATAAGCTTATTAAACCAAGGTGTAAAAACAATATTCTATCCATGTATGATGTTTTCAAGAAAAGAATATGAAAAGGCAAATAACAAGTATAATTGCCCAATTGTAATATCATATTCAGAAGTTTTGAAAAATAATATAGAAAATTTAGAAAGAGATGATATAGAATTTATTAATCCATTTTTACCTTTTGCAAAAAAAGAATTAGTAGAAAGAATGCTAGAAATTCCAGAGTTTAGCAAATATTGTTTTACAAAAAAAGAATTAGAAAAAGCAATAACTCTTGCAGAAAATGAATATCAAAAATTTAGACAAGATGTTCATAGAAAAGGTGAAGAGGCTTTAAAATATATAGAAGAAAATAATATTAAAGGAATTGTACTTGCAGGAAGGCCATATCATGTAGACCCAGAAATTAACCATGGAATTGATGCTATGATTAACTCATTAGGCTTAGCAGTGTTATCAGAAGATAGTGTTGCACATTTAGCAGAAGTAAAAAGGCCAATAAGAGTTGTTGACCAATGGATGTTCCATTCAAGATTATATGCAGCAGCAGAATATGTTGGACATAATAAATCTCTAGAGCTTGTACAGCTAAATTCATTCGGATGTGGTGTTGATGCCGTGACAACAGATCAAGTAGAAGAAATTTTAAAAAGCTACGGTAAAATTTATACTCTAATTAAAATCGATGAAATAAACAATTTAGGTGCAGTAAGAATAAGAATACGTTCACTTTTATCAAATATGAAGAAAAGAAAGAACCCTAAGAGAAATAATTTGGGAGAATATGAATTAAATAGAAAAGAATTTACGAAAGAGATGAAAAAAGATTATACAATTATTATTCCACAGATGGCACCAATACATTTTGAGTTATTTGAACAAGCATTAAAAACAGAAGGATATAATGTAAAAGTGCTAAAGGAGTGTACGCCTAGAACTGTAGAATATGGCTTGAAACATGTAAATAATGATGCTTGCTATCCATCTATATTAACCACGGGGCAATTAATAGAAGCTTTAGAAAGTGATGATATTGATAAAAACAAAGTAGCTATTATGATGTCACAAACAGGTGGTGGATGTAGAGCAACAAATTATATAGGTTTTATACGAAAAGCACTAAGAGATGCAGGATATAAAGATGTTCCAGTAATATCATTTAATGTGGTAGGATTAGAGAAAAATTCTGGATTTAAATTAACAGTTCCTTTGATATTAAAATTAGTAAAAGGTGTAATTTATGCAGATTTATTGCAGACTTTATTACATAAAAACAGAGCTTATGAAAAAAATAAAGGCGAAACTGATAGAGTATTTAATGCATATATGGAAAAGTGTAAGGACTATGTATCAAAAGCAAGCTTAAAAGGGTTTGATTCTACATTACAAGAAATGGTAGATGAATTTGAAAAAATAGAACTAGATACATCTATAAAAAAGCCTAAAGTTGGTATTGTGGGCGAAATATTAATAAAATATCATCCTTATGGTAATAATTTCGTAGTGGATTTACTAGAAAAGGAAGGCGCAGAAGTATATATTCCAGAATTTATGGGATTTATAAAGTTTGTTTTATTAAATACTCCTAAAAGAGATGACTTGTTAAAATCTAGAACATATAAAACAAAGATAAATGAAATTATATTAGACCTTCTAATCAAGTTAGAAAAAGGGTATAAAAAAGCATTAGCAAGTTCAAAAAAAGGGTATTTACCACCATGTGATATTGAGAAAATAGCAGATTTAGCAGAAGAAATTTTATCAACAGGGAATCAAACAGGAGAAGGATGGTTACTTACAGGAGAAATGGTAGAATTTATTGAAAATGACATACCGAACATAGTATGTGTTCAACCATTTGCATGTTTGCCAAATCATGTAGTAGGTAAAGGTGTTATAAAAAGAATAAGAACACTGTACCCAGATGCAAATATCGCGCCAGTAGACTACGACCCAGGAGCAAGCGAATCAAACCAAATAAATAGAATAAAATTACTTATGACTGTTGCAAAAGATAATCTAAAAACGAAAGAAAAAGAAAAGGAAATATTAAAAGAAAATGCTGAAAAGACAAATAAAGAGAAGATTTTAAAGTAGCAAGACACAAAGAAACAGCTCCCACAATGTGGGAGCTGTTTCAGGATATATTAGTTTAGCACACTGGTTTCACCATATGGTAAAATCATATGGTAAAATCTGCAATGTTCGTATCCCTCGGGAGAATCTTCTTCTTCAAGAAGAAATAAAGTATTCTCTGCTTCTTTTGCAGGAATATTATAAAGGAATTCCCTTTCGAAGATTATGTTACAGATGGAAGCTGTAACTCTTTGCCCATCTCCATAACCGTTTTTTATACCAAAGAAAACTTTAGCCTGAGTAAAATTGGTTATGTCTGCATAAGCATTCTTTCCTACTTTAACTGGAGGCTCAAGGAGAGCCGAGAGAAATAATCTCAGCATATAATGCCTTGTTTCAAAGTTGGAAAACATATTCCAAGCTTCGAGAATCCTCTCAAAGTTTTTATCTGGATTGCTTTTTATAAAGTTAATGATTTCCTTTGCATTTGTCAGGAAAATAGACGAAATACTATAGTCTTCAAACTTTTCAGTGAAAACGTGCCCGGTTACACCGAGCTTTTGCTCGATGGAAAGAGATAGGGCGTCTGGGCTGGGTACGAAAAAGAACCGTGGCATAATATTATCCTTTCTTGTTTTGGCTACATTACAAGAGCAATGTAAAAACCAATGATACTGTTTTTCCGCGTATCTCCGGAATTTATATTTATATTATAACATAATTTACATAAAAAATAAAGAAAATGTGGGTCATTTACTTGTAATAATAAGAAAAATTTGATAATATTTAAGAAATTTGGAAGTATATTAAAGGGGAATTATATGAGATTTTTAATTCAAAGGGTAAAAATGGCTGAAGTAGAAGTTGCAAATAAAGTTGTAGGCAAAATAGATAAAGGATTTCTAGTTTTAATTGGAATAACACATAATGATACAAAACAATCAGCAGATTATCTTATAAAAAAATTAATAAATTTAAGAATTTTTGAAGATGAAAATGAAAAGATGAATTTATCTTTAAAAGATGTGAATGGAGAATTACTTCTTGTTTCGCAATTTACTTTGTATGGAGATACAAAAAAAGGCAATAGACCATCTTTTATAGAAGCAGCAAGACCAGAAATGGCAATAAATTTATATAATTATATAATTGATGAATTAAAAAAACAGATTCCAAAAGTAGAAACAGGAATATTTGGAGCAGACATGCAAGTAAAGCTTGTAAATGATGGACCTGTCACAATACTTTTAGAGGAATAGAGAAATTTTATTACAAAACTAAAAAAACAGTAGACAGATAAAAAATGGTGGTTTATAATAAAAGTATTAAGAATAAAAGTGCTGAAATTATGCTAAAAATAGCTAGATGTTAATTTTAGGTGACAAATTTCAAACCAAAATTGGTAGATGTTTTACAACTTTTCTAGTAAAATAAAATCAAGAGTTTTGCGAGCAAAATCGTAAAACCGAAAAAATAATAGGAGGATGTAAAAATGAAATTTAATGAAAAATTAATTGAATTAAGAAAAAAGGAAGGGTTATCACAAGAAGAACTTGGATATAAATTAAATGTTACAAGACAGACAGTATCAAAATGGGAACTAGGACAAACAACACCAGAAATGGATAAGTTAGTAGAAATGAGTAAGATATTTAATATAAGTGTAGATGAATTAGTTAATGACAATGAAACAGTAGAACAAAACACAATAATAGAAGATAAAAAAATAGGAAATGCAAGTTCTAAAGAAAAAATAGTAAAGTACATAATTATTGG
>SFKP01000033.1 GCA_004553715.1 Clostridiales bacterium | reverse complement strand
AAACAATATAACATTTATACAAGATACAAAAATAATTTTAAAAACTTTTATAAAAGTTTTTAAAAAAGATGGAATAAACCAAGAAGGAAATGCAACAATGAAAAAATTTGAGGGAACTAAGAAGGAGAAAATAAATGTTTAAGGATATCAAAACAGTAACAGTTATAGGAGCTAATGGAACACTAGGAAAAGAAGTATCTGGAATATTTGCATCTTTTGGTGATGCAAAAGTATATATGGTATCAAGAACTTTGGAAAAAGCTGAGCAAGCAAGAAAAAATGCTGCTTTATCCGTAAAAGCAATATCAGTAGAAGAAAATTTAATTCCAAAAACTTATGAAGACTTAGAACAATGTGTTAAAAAGTCTGATTTAATATTTGAGAGCGTAGTAGAAGATTTTGAGATTAAAAAAGAAATACATGAATTAATAGATAAATATGTTAATTCGGAAAGTATGATAGCAACTGGTACATCTGGTTTATCAATAAATGAATTAGCTAATTGTTATTCAGAAGAAAATAAAAAGAATTTCATAGGAATGCATTTTTTTAATCCACCATATAGTCTTACACTATGTGAGTTAATACCATCTATTTATAATAAAGAAAACAGAAATTTTATAGAATATATAAAACAATACCTTAGTGATAAATTAAAAAGAGATGTAATAGAAGTAAATGATGAACCAGCTTTTTTGGCTAATAAAATAGGATTTAAATTTATGAATGAGGCTTTACAATTTGCAGAAAAGTATCAAGAAAGAGGCGGAATAGATTATATAGATTCAATATTAGGCTGTTATACAGGAAGAAATATGCCACCAATTGAAACTATAGATTTTGTAGGATTAGACGTTCACAAAGCAATAGTAGATAATATATATGAAAAAGCCGAAAACACAGAAAGGAAAGTTTCAAATTACCTAAGTATATAGATGGATTAATTAATGAGCAAAAAATAGGTAAAAAAGTTGGAGAAGGATTATTTAAAAAAGATAATAATATCTTAGTATATGATATAAAAACAAATCAATATAGACAAAAGAAAGAATATAATTTTAGATTTAAAGAAGAAGCAATAAAATATTTTAAACAAGGTAATTATCAAAAAGGAATTAATGCTATAATAAATGATATTACAGAAGAAAGTAAAATATGTATAAAGTTCTTATTGAGCTATATTATTTATTCAATAGAAATTTCTAATGCAGTTAGTAAAGATATAATGGATTGTGATATTGCTATGGCAAATGGGTTTAACTGGATACCACCATGTTCATTAATAGATGCATTAGGAGGAAAAAAATACAAAAAAGAGTCAATTTGACTATAGAAAATTTTTGAAAGCAAGAGAATAAGGAGAAATATATGAAAAAAGTCTATGTCCTAGGTGGGGCACAAACTGATTTTGAAAGAAATTGGAAAAAAGAAGGAAAGAATTTTATTGCATTACTAAAAGAAGTGATAGATGATGCTCTGAAAAATGCTAATGTGGAATATAAAGATATTAAAGAATTAAATAAAATTAATAAAGTTGCTATATTTATGGGAAATTTTGCAGCAGAGTATTATGTTAGTCAAGGACATTTAGGACCAATATTAACAGAGGTTAACGAATGCTTCTATGGAGTCCCTTCGGCAAGATATGAAGCTGCTTGTGCATCTGGCTCAGTTGCTTTGGATGCTGCAAGAACAAAAATAAAAGCAGATGAAATTGATTTAGCCATTGTAATAGGATGGGAATTAATGAAAACTGTGGATTCAAAAACAGGGGGAGACTTTTTAGGAAGAGCAGCTTTATATGATGTAGAAGCTAAGGGAATAGATTTTCCATTTCCAAAGTTATTTGGGAAATTAGCGGAGGAAATGATTAAAAAGTATAGTTTGGATGAAGAAAGATTTAAGAAAAATTTATCAGTGATTGCTAATATTAATTACGAAAATGCAAAAAGAAACCCTCTAGCTCAGACTAGAAAGTGGTTTATGAGTGAAAAACAAGCAAACTTAAGGGGGAAAGAGACTAATGAAAATGTAGGAAATATTCTTGCTATTTCAGATTGTTCTCAAGTAACTGATGGAGCAGCCTGTGTTATGTTAGCGTCAGAAAATTATATAAAGAGCAAAAATTTAAAGATAGATGAATATCCAATTATAAAAGGATATGGACATAGAGTTGCACCATATATTTTCGAACATAAAATAGAAGAAAGTAGTAATAATAGATATATTTTACCTTGGACAAGGCAGGCAGTTGAAGATGCTTATAAAAGAGCGGATATGACCGTAAATGATATTGATGTATTTGAAACACATGATTGTTTTACATCTAGTGAATATATGGCTATTTCTGCTTTTGGAATAACAGAACCTGGAAAGGAATATGAAGCAATTGAAAAAGGAATAATAGATTTCAATGGAAAAAAACCAATAAATCCAAGTGGTGGACTTATTGGTTGTGGACATCCAGTAGGTGCAACAGGTGTTAGAATGTGTTTGGATTTATATAAGCAAGTTACTAATAAAGCAGGAAGATATCAAATAAATAATGCTAAAAATGGAATGATGTTAAATTTAGGAGGATCAGCGACAACTAATTATTGCTTTATAATTGGAAAAGAGGGAAAATAAACATGAAAGATATAGTAATTGTAGGAGCAGGAGGATTTGGGAGAGAAGTAGAATGGCTTATAGAAAGAAGTAATAATATTAAACCAGAATGGAATATATTGGGTTTTGTAGATGATAATATAGAAAAGGGAAACCTAGTAGGACACAGTAAAGTAATCTATAACATAAATGATTTGACTAATATAGATAAAAAACTTAATGTGGCAATAGCAGTAGGAAATGCAAAAACTAGAAAATTATTATTTGATAAATTAAAAAATAATCTTAATATAAGTTTTCCAAATTTAGTAGACCCAAGTGTTATATCAGGCAATGCTGATATTGGAAAAGGTAATATAATTTGTGCAGGAACAATTATAACAGTAAATGTAAAAATAAAAGACTTTACAATTATTAATTTAGATTGTACAATAGGTCATGATGATATTATTAATGACTTTGTAACTATTTATCCAAGTGTAAATGTTTCTGGTAATGTAGAAATAGGAGAATGTACAGAAATTGGAACAGGAACTCAAATTATACAAGGGAAAAATATTTGCAACAATTGTATAATAGGAGCAGGAGCAGTAGTTGTAAAAAATATAATAAAAGCGGGGACTTATATTGGAGTGCCAGCAAAAAAGTTGGAGGATTAAATTGAAGAAAGTTTTATTTGTTGCGACAGTAACAAAACATATAAATTCATTTCATATTCCATACTTAAAATGGTTTAAAGAAGAAGGATATGAAGTACATGTAGCAAGCAATGGAAATGAACCAATAGAATACTGTGATAAACATTATAATTTACCATTTGAAAGATTTCCATTAAGAAAAAACAATATAAAAACATATAGAGAACTAAAAAAAATAATAAACGAAAATAAATATGAAATAATACATTGTCATACGCCTGTTGGAGGAGTATTAACAAGATTAGCTGCTAAGAAAGCAAGGAAAAAGGGGACAAGAGTAATTTATACAGCACATGGTTTCCATTTCTACAAAGAAGCACCATTATTAAATTGGTTAATTTATTATCCAATAGAGAAATGGTTATCAAGATATACAGATTGCTTAATTACAATAAATAAAGAGGACTATGAGTTGGCAAAAAAGAAATTTAGAAAATGTAAACAAATAGAATTAGTACATGGAGTAGGATTAGACACTACAAAATTCGATATAAAAATAAGCAATCAAGCATTAGCAACGTTAAAAGATGAGATAACTATAAAGAAAGATAATATTGTATTAACTTATATTGCAGAACTAAATAAGAATAAAAATCAACAGCTATTAATTAAAACAATAGAGCAAATTGTAAAAGAAGGAGATACTAGATATATATTATTATTAGTTGGAGATGGGAAATTAAAAGAACGATATCAAAAATATGTAAAAAAACATAAATTAGAAAATAATATAAAAATTTTAGGCAAAAGAAATGATATAGCTAAAATATTAAAAATAACTGATATATATGTTGCATCAAGCTTAAGAGAAGGATTACCAGTTAATATATTAGAAGCAATGTATATGGGATTGCCCATAGTTGCAACAGATAATAGAGGACATAGGGAACTAATTAAAAATAAAAAGAATGGTTATATAATTGATTCAGAACAAAAGAAAAAAGACTTTTGTGAAAAAATAATTGAATTATCACATAATAAAAAAATTTATAATAAATTTAAAGAAGAAAATAAAAAAATTGTAAAAGAATTTAGTTTAGAAGAAGTTACAAAAGAAATAAGAAAAATATACAATATATATATAAACTAAGGAGAAAAAATGCAGGGGTTATTAATATACATATTCGGTTTTAGTATATCAGTTTTATTTATTGCTTTAGCAGAAAAAATTAAGGATATACAAACAAAAAAAACATATAGAAATATTTTAATAATTATAGCTTTAGCTATACCAATTACAATAGCAAGTATTAGATATAATGTTGGGACAGACTACAATACATATGTTAGCTTATATAATAAATATTCATTATTAGATTTAAAAAATATATTTTTAGCAAAAGAAGTAGAAGTGTTTTTTGTACTTGTTTGTAAAATAGCTTATGCTCTTGGCAATGCTCAAATAATGTTTTTTATTTATTCTATTTTAACTGTTGGAATAATGTTTAGAATTTGTTGGGAAAATAGGGATAAGATATCAGTTTCACTAATGTGGTTTTTGTATTTATTTATGTTTTTTGGAGCGTCCATGAATATAGTTAGGCAATCACTTGCCATGGTTGTTGTTGTATATGCTTATAAATATATAGATAATAGAAATTTCTATAAATTTATTATATTTGCATTGCTAGCAATATGTATACATAAGACAGCAATTATTATAGTACCATTGTATTTTATATTAGATTTTAATAAAAACAGGATAAATAATAAAATAATCGGCAATTTTTTAAGAATATTGATAGTTATTATAAGTTTTGTATTTATAATTAATATTGAGAAAATAATACTATTCTTAGGTAATTTTGAAAGCTTTAATAAATATATTACATATATTAATTATTCTAAAGATATAAATAATTTTTCTTTTATATTAAAATTAATAGTATTTGTTTTTATAACAATTTTCATAAAACCAATGATAAAATATGATTCAAAAAATAAAATGTATTATTATTTATTAATTTTAGATTTGATTTTGAGTTTGTTAGGATATAAATCACCATACTTAAAAAGAATATCATATTACTTTAGCATTGTAGAAATCTTTTTGCTAGCAGGTATACCTAAAATATTAAAGATTAAAAAACAAAAACAAATAATTACAATATGTATAATATTTTATGCAATATCAAAATTCATTTTAACAGTTTATATTTTAAAACAAGGAGATTTAATTCCATATATAACAATTTTTAACAGATAAAGGAGAACGTTTAATGATACCTAAATTTTCAATAATTATCCCAGTATATAATACAGAGAAATATTTAGAAAAATGCATTTCAAGCGTAATAAATCAAAAATATAAGAATTTTGAAGTCATATTAATTGACGATGGTTCAAAAGATAATAGTGGAGCCATTTGTGATGAATATGCTAAAAAAGATAATAAAGTAAAAGTAATACATCAAATAAATGCAGGTGTATCAACAGCAAGAAACGTAGGAATAAAAAATGCAAAAGGTAAATACATAATCTTCCTAGATAGTGATGACAGCTTAAATGGAGAATCATTAACAAGATTGAATGATATCATAGAAAAAAATGAAGAAATTGACTGCATTCTATACAATGTAGATGGCGAATTTAAAGATGGAATGTATAAAGAGGAAAAATTAAAATCACTTATTGTACAGTTGATAATTACAGAAAAAATTAATCCACCTTGGAACAAAGTTTATAAAAGAAATATAATAGAAGAAAACAATATAGTATTTGATAAAAATATCCAAATAGGCGAGGACTTACTGTTTTCTATAACGTATTTATCCTATGCTAATAACATATGTATTTTGAATGAAGAACTATATAATTATACGGTTGATAATAGTAATTCTTTAACACGAAAGTATAAGGAAAATAAATATAAACAGCTAATGTATGTAGATGATGAAATAAGAAAATACCTTCAAACATTTCAATCTAAAAAAATATTAGAATGTGAAAAATATATAAGATTAAAAAATATTTTTTCTTGTTTTATGGACTTAGCACATCCTAATTGTAACTATACAAAAGAACAAAAAAAGATTTTTATAAAAAAAGTAAAAAAAGATAATAAAATAATTATAAAAGAATTAGGAATCAAATTGTACTTAATTAGTATGATATATATAAGTTTACCTGTAAAATTCATTTTAGTAATATCAGCGAGAACATTTAAAAAGAAACAAAAACAGTAAAATGAGGAGGAGCCTAAAATTGAAAAAGATTGGAATAATAACTCTGAATGACAATAATAATTATGGAAATAGATTGCAAAATTTAGCTACACAGAAAATATTAGCAAAACTTGGATTTAATGCTGAAACAATTATAAATAAAACTATAGATAGGAAAAATAGAAATATTAAATACTATATGAAAAGATTTTCAGTAAAGAAAATGCGAGAATTTACAGAGCAAATAATTAAAAGAAAAATAATAGACAAAAAAAAGAAAAATCATATTACTATTGAAAAAAGAAAAGAAAATTTTAAGATTTTTAATGAAAATATTACATTTAGTAAATACATAATAAACGAATATAAGAATTTGGAAAATATAGAAAAACAATATGACTATTTTGTTGTGGGAAGTGATCAAGTTTGGAATCCATATTTACAACATATAAAAGATGTAAATTTTTTGATGTTCTCTCCAAAGAAAAAAAATATTGCTTATGCTGCAAGTTTTGGCGTTGAAAAAATACCTAATGATATGAAAGAAAAATATAAAGAAGGTTTAAACAATTTTAGAGAGATTTCAGTAAGAGAAGATAAAGGGCAAGAAATAGTTGAAACAATAACAAATAGAAAAACAATTGTCACATTAGATCCAACAATGTTGCTTACAGCATCTGAATGGCTTGAATTTTCAAAGAAACCTGAAAAAACACCGAATAAAAAGTATATACTAACATGCTTTTTAGGAAAAATAACGAAAGAAAGAATCAAATTTTTCAATAAAATAGCCAAAGAAAATGAATTTGAGATAGTAAATTTAAATAAATTAAATGAAAAAGATTATTACACTATTGGGCCAAGCGAGTTTATATATGTATTGAAAAATGCTTCACTGATATTTACAGATTCATTTCATGTGTGTGCATTTTCAATATTATTTAAAAAACCATTTTATGTTCTAGAAAGAAAAGGAACAAATATTAATATGAACTCAAGAATAGACACATTATTGAATAAATTTAAATTGATGGATAGAAACTTAAAATACTTAGATAATAATATTTCACTTAATTGTGACTATTCTGGTATAAATTCAATATTAGAGAGTGAAAGAAAAAAATCTTTGACTTTTTTAAAAAAAGCTTTAAACATAGAGGAGATTTAAATTGAAAACAACAAACGAAATAAAATTAGGTGCAATTTTATCATATGTTATTTTGGGATTAGAACTAATAGTTGGATTAGTATATACACCAATACTTACCAAAATGTTGGGACAAGCTGAATATGGATTATATTCATTAGTTGCATCTGTTATATCTTATTTAACAGTTTTAGACTTGGGATTTGGGAGTGCAATAGTAATATATACTGCTAGATACAGGGCTAATAAAGATACTGATAAAGAACATAAATTGCATGGAATGTTTTTCATTATTTATCTAATTATAGGAGTAATTGCTGGAATATTAGGTTGTATCTTATATTTAAATCTTGATAAAATGTTTGGCAATTCAATGTCTATTCAAGAAATAAAAACAGCGAAGACAATGATGCTAATATTAATAGGAAATTTAGTGATAACATTTCCTATGAGTATATTTAGTTCTATAATTACTGCTTATGAAAAATTTGTTTTTGCAAAGAGCTTAAATATAGTAAGAATTATTATATCTCCGTTAATAACAATACCGTTATTATTACTAGGATATAAATCTATTGCTGTAGTTACTGTTACAACAATATTAAATATTATAACATTAGTAATTAATATGTTCTATTGCTTAAATAAATTAAAGGTGAAACTTGATTTTACTAAATTTAATTTTAAATTATTGATAGAAATATTTTCTTTTTCATTTTTTATATTTTTAAATGTTATTGTAGATAAGGTAAATTGGAGTCTAGATCAATTTATATTAGGAGCAGTTTCAGGGACAATAGCAGTGGCAATATATAATATTGCTGCACAAATAAATACTATTTATTTATCATTTTCGACAGCCATAAGCGGAGTCCTATTGCCTAGAATAACTCAGATGGAAACCAATAAAGCAACTAATCAGGATTTTACAGAATTTTTTATAAAAGTAGGAAGAATCCAATATATAATAATGGGATTGATTATAACAGGGTTCGTACTAGTAGGGAAAGAATTTATGATAATATGGCAAGGAGAAGAATATTTGCAATCATATTATATTGCTTGTGTTTTAATGCTACCGGTAACGGTGCCTTTAATACAGAATGCAGGTATAAGTATTCTTCAAGCTAAAAATAAACATAAATTTAGAACAATAGTATTTTCGTTAATAGCGATACTAAATGTTTGCATAAGTATTCCACTTGCAAAAATATATTGTGGTATTGGAACCGCAATAGGAACAGCAATATCTTTGATTATAGGACAAATCATAATAATGAATATATATTACTATAAAAAAATACATATTGATATACCTAGATTTTGGAAAGAAATACTGAAAATGACTATACCAGTTGTAATTGCATTTATAATAGGTATAGGACTAAATAGAATCTTGATGGCAAATAATTATTTTATATTATTAATAAAAATAATTATTTATACATGTGTGTATACATTCTTAGTTTGGAAATTAGGCATGAATGATTATGAAAAAGGAGTATTTTTACAACCAGCAAAAAAGATAATAAATAAAATTAAAGGTTAAAGGTGAAAAATAAGATGATAAAAATAGAAGAAAAAAATAAATGTTGTGGTTGCTATGCATGTTCTAATATATGTCCCAAAAATGCAATTGAAATGATAGAAGACGAAAAAGGTTTTAAATATCCTAAAATCAACGAAAATAAATGCATTAATTGTGGGCTTTGTGAAAAGGTCTGCCCAATATTAAATAAAAATAAAATATCTAATACTCCGAAAGCATATGCTTGTATAAATAAAAATGAAAACATAAGAAAAAATAGTTCTTCTGGAGGAATATTTACATTGATTGCAGAAGAAATTATAAACATGGGAGGAGTAGTTTTTGGAGCCCAATTTGATAATGATTTTAATGTTATACATTCATATACCAGTAATAAAGAAGAACTCTATAAATATAGAGG
>SFKP01000032.1 GCA_004553715.1 Clostridiales bacterium | reverse complement strand
TTTTTTTGACAAAATACTTTATTTTTTTTGAAATGTTTGATAAAATGCTTATGGAATATAAAATAATAGGAGGCCATTATGGAAGTAAAAAAGTGTATTCGTTGTGGGGCTATGTTTATTTCAAGCAATAATGTTTGTTGTAATTGCGAAATGAGAGACAAACGAGAAATAAATAAACTAAACAATTATATTGAAGAAAAAAATATCCAACCTGACATAGAGGAACTTTCTATAAATACAAATGTTTCAATAAGTAATATCAATAGATTTATTCAGAATAATTCAATAAAAGGTTTTAAAAATAATTTATAATAAAAAAAAGACTATCGATAAATAAAATCGATAGCCATTTTTTGTGCCTAATTAAAACTAAAATTAGCAGCAACCACCATTGTTTCCACCGCAGCAGCAACAAATTAATATTAATATGATTATTATCCAGCAACAGTCACCACCGAATCCAAAACCACAACCACATCCTCTATTTTCTGGCATAATTTCACCTCCTTGTAAGTACACTCTAAAACTAAAGAGCTTCAAAAGTCTTATTCATTCGTATGTTATATACTATTCGAATTTAGCAAAAAGTGTTCATGATAGAAACAGAAAAAATTTTGTTATGTATTAAATAATAGATATACTATGTCCGAAAGATGGAGCAGATTTTAAAGTAATGTATTTAACTAGTAACAAAAAACATAACAAAATATAAAAAACCTATTGTAAAATAAAGTAAAGTTGTATAAAATAAGCATATAAAATTTAGGAGGTAATAATATGCCAATAGTTTCAACAAAAGAAATGTTTGAAAAATCAATGAAAGAAGGCTTTGCCATAGGAGCTTTTAATATTAACAATATGGAAATAATACAAGGAATAGTAGATGCAGCAAGTAGTCAAAATTCACCAGTAATACTACAAGCATCATCTGGAGCAATAAAATATGCAAGAATAAATTATTTAATGAAAATGGTAGAAGCAGCAGCTGAAGAAACTAATATTCCAATTGCAATCCACTTAGACCATGGACCAGATTTTGAAACTTGTAAAAAATGCATAGATGCAGGTTTTACATCTGTTATGATAGATGGTTCGAAATATTCATTTGAAGAAAATATAGAAATAACTAAAAAAGTAGTAGAATATGCTCATTCAAAAGGAGTTGTAGTAGAAGCAGAGTTAGGTCAGCTTGCAGGAATAGAAGATGATGTAAATGTAAGCAATGAAGATGCTAAATACACAGACCCAATGCAAGCAAAAGAATTTGTAGAAAGAACTGGATGTGATTCACTTGCAATAGCAATAGGTACAAGCCACGGAGCATATAAATTCAAAGGAGAAGCAAAATTGCGCTTCGATATTTTAGATGAAATAAAAAAAGAAATTCCAAATACTCCAATAGTATTACATGGAGCATCTACCGTAATACCAGAGCTTGTAAAAATGTGTAATAAATATGGAGCAGAAATTCCTGGAGCAAAAGGTGTTCCAGATGAAATATTAAGAGAAGCAAGTGTTAGAGGTGTTTCTAAAATAAATGTAGATACAGATTTAAGATTAGCGATGACAGGAAGTATAAGAAAAGTATTTTCTGAAGAACCATCTACATTTGACCCTAGAAAATATCTAGAACCAGCAAGAGAAAAAGTTAGAGAAACAGTAGAACATAAAATAAGAGATGTTTTTGGATCAAGTAATAAAGCATAAAAAGGTAAGGATAGGTGAATAAAAATGTCAAAACCTATTGTAGCAATAGTAGGAAGACCAAATGTTGGAAAATCAACGTTTTTTAATTATATAGTTGGAAAAAGAATTTCAATTGTAGAGGATACTCCAGGTGTAACACGCGATAGAGTATATGCAGAAAGTAATTGGAGAGGAAGAAACTTTACATTAATAGATACACGGTGGAATTGAGCCAGAACTTGATGATGTAATTCATGCTGGAATGAGGGAACAAGCCAATATTGCAATAAGTGTTGCAGATGTAATAATATTTATTACAGATATAAAACAGGGAGTCCTTGCAGCAGATGTAGAGATTGCAACAATGCTTAGAAAGTCGAAAAAACCAGTAGTTCTAGTAGTTAACAAAGCAGATAATGTTGGGAAAACCAGTGATGACATATATGAATTTTATAATTTAGGTTTAGGAGAGCCATACCCAGTATCATCAACAAATGCTCTAGGAATAGGAGATGTTTTAGATGCGATATATGAATATTTTCCAAAAGAAGATAATTGCGAAGAAGAAGCTGAAATTATAAATGTTGCAATAATCGGAAAACCTAATGTAGGAAAATCATCATTAGTAAATAAAATTCTTGGAGAAAACAGAGTTATAGTAAGTAATATTGCAGGGACTACAAGAGATGCAATAGATTCGTATTTTGAAAATGAAAAAGGAAGATATAATTTTATAGATACAGCAGGAATTAGAAGAAAAAGTAAAATAACAGAATCAATAGAAAAATTCAGCATTATGAGGTCACTTCTTGCAATAGAAAGAGCAGATGTGTGTTTACTTATGATAGATGCAACAGATGGAGTAACAGAACAAGACACCAAAATTGCAGGAGAAGCACACGAAGCAGGAAAAGGTGTAATAATTGTTATAAATAAATGGGATGAAGTAGAAAAAGAAACAGGAACTTTAGAAAAATATAAAAAAGATGTGTATAACAAATTAGCATATTTAACCTATGCACCAATGATTTTTATTTCTGCAAAAACAGGTCAAAGAGTAGATAAATTATTTGACTTAATAAAAGAGGTCGCAAACAATAATGCTATGAGAATTTCTACTGCTACATTAAATCAAGTAATTAATCAAGCAATTGCAGTTGTACAGCCACCTACAGATAAAGGCAGAAGGCTAAAAATATTATATGCAACTCAAGTATCTACGAAACCACCAACATTTGTTATATTTGTAAATGATAAAAGTTTATTTCATTTTTCATATGAAAGATATTTATCAAATCAAATAAGAACGAATTTTGCATTGGAAGGAACGCCTATTAGAATAATAGCAAGAGAAAAATTAGAAAAAGATGAAAAAAAGGGGGAATATTAAATGGTAGCTTACATAGTATCAGCAATATTGGCTTATGCAATAGGAAGCATTATGTTTTCAGTAATAGTTAGTAGAAAATTAGCAGGATTTGATGTTAGAGAAAAAGGAAGTAAAAATGCAGGTTCTACTAATATGTTAAGAACTGTTGGAAAAAAAGGAGCAATAATTACATTAATATGTGACATATTAAAAGGAGTTATAGCAATACTTATAGCAATGTTAATAGCAAAAATTGCAAATATTACAGAGCCAAGCAAAATATTACTTATGAAATATATAGCAGGTTTTGCAGTAATACTAGGACACACATATCCAATATTTTTTGAATTTAGAGGAGGAAAAGGAGTGGCAACATCACTTGGAGTATTGCTAATGTTGAACTGGAAAATTGGATTAATTGCATTAATTTTTGCGCTATTATTAATGGCTTTTACAAAAATGGTATCAGTAGGTTCAATATCAGCAGCGATTTTATATCCAATACTTGTTTTGTTTATAGAAGATAGAAAGAATTTTGGAGTAATACTAATAAGCTGGCTAATTGCAATATTAGTAATATTTAATCACAGAACGAATATAAAAAGATTAAAAGAAGGAAAAGAAAATAAGATTAGTTTTTCAAAAAGATAAGAAAGGAAGTAAAATATGAGTAATATAGCTATAATAGGCTCAGGAAGCTGGGGCTCAGCACTAGCCATACATCTTGCAAATAACGGAAACAATGTAAAAATGTGGTCTTTTTCGGAGGAAGAAAAGGATTTAATAAATAATGAAAGAAAGTGTAAATTTTTGCCAAATGCAAGAATTCCAGAAAATGTAATGTGTACATCAGATTTTAAAGAAGCAATAGAAGGAACAAAGATGATTTTAATAGTTACTCCTTCAAAATTTGTAAGAGAAACTATTAAGAAGTTTGAACATTTGGTAACAAATCAATATATAATTATTTGCTCGAAAGGATTTGAGGCAGATACTCTTTATACACTAGATAAAGTTGTAGAAGAAGAATTACCTAATGCAAAAATAGGTGGGCTATCTGGACCAAGCCATGCAGAAGAGGTATCAGAAGGAATTGCAACAACACTTGTAATAGCTTCTAAACATGAAGATTTATTAGAAGAGGTACAGCAGAATTTTATGAATGAAAATTTAAGAATTTATAAATCTTATGATTTGCAAGGAGCAGAATTAGGTGGAGCATTAAAGAATATTGTAGCTTTTTGTGCAGGTGTAGCTACAGGTTTAGAATTAGGAGATAATGCTTTCGCAGCATTACTTACAAGAGGACTTTCAGAAATGGCTAAATTAACTGTTAAAATGGGAGGAAATATGAATACAATTTATGGTTTAACAGGTTTAGGAGATTTAATTGTAACAGGAATGAGCAATCATAGTAGAAATAGAAGAGCAGGAATATTAGTAGGACAAGGGAAAACTATAGAAGATGCAAAAGCAGAAATTGGAATGGTAGTAGAAAGTGCAGACAATGTAAAAACTACATATGAATTATCAAAAAAATATAATGTGGAAATGCCTATTGTAAGAATGGCATATAAAGTAATTTTTGAGCATTTTCCACCTAAAGATGCACTTTATGAACTTATGACCAGAAATCCAAAATTCGAAGATTAAAATCAATATTTAATAAGGGTATCTCTCAAAAAGGTACCTTATTATTTTGTCTGCATTAGAATCTGTAACATTAATGGAAAAACCGTTTATCTAAACTAATCCACATATTAATATTAAAATTTTCTTTATTATCAATAAAAACCCCAATAATATCTGTAGCTTGAACAGGATTCTTATAGCTATATTTCCAAGTTAAATTATCATCTAAGTTAATTTCTTTATTCAAGAATTTACTTAAAAATTTTTTAATCTCTAAATTATCAGTACTATATAATTCGACTAAAACTTCCATAAATATATTTTTCGAGGAAAATAAAAAAATATACCTTGAATACAAATAATAAAAAAGGAAATATTAATCAATAGGTGATATATTTTGAAAAAAATAAAAATGATACTGCCAATATGCTTAATAATCATTAGTTTAACAGGTTGCACAAATAAAAATAATGAAGATAAAACAAAAGAAAAATTTTTAGAAGAAATTGGATATTTAGATACAAAAATTGTTGATATGCTTAATGCATTAGATAATATTATTTTAGAAAATGTTGAGATAATAAAAAAAGAAGTTAAATTGGATGATAAAAATGCAAAGGCTGAAGATAATACTGTTAATTCAGAAGAAAGTGAAAAACAAAAAGATGGACAATCTCAAAACGACAATTCTAATTCAAATTCTAAAGAAGAAGGAAAGAAGATAGATGTATCTGGAATTTCCTATGTAGGAGTTTTAGAAAATACGGATAAAAAAATTGATTGGTCAAAAATGAAAAGAGATATAGAAATTGTAAGCAAATTTTGGAAAATCGTGATATTAGATTCAAATAAATTAAATCAAAATTCACAAAACATATATAATTTTAGCAACACATTAAACAGATCTATGATGGCGATAAAAGATGAAGACAAATCAAAAACTATGAGTGAATTATCGATACTTTACAATTATTTGCCTACATTTTTGGAAGAAATTTCGGCAAATGAAGAAGATATAATAGTAAAAAAAATTAAAAGCAATGTGATTTTTGCTTATTATTATGCAAACGAAAATGATTGGGAAAAAACTAAACAAGAAACCTTAAAAGCAGAACAAGAAATTTTAGAATTAATGAAAAAAATTGATATTATGAAGGCAAAGGAAAGAAAAATAAACAGTATATATATAGGTGTTAAAGAACTTCAAAATTCTTTAAGTACACAAGATATAGAAATATTTAATATTTATTACAGGTATATAATGGAAATTTTAAATTCTTTATAGATTTTAAGTTTTTCTTAATATTTTATTATTATAATATGGGAAATAAAGATGAATAGTCTTTATTAATCACCTTCATATGTTTTTTGATGAAAGATTATCACTCCCCTTTTGATAATCTTTTATCATATTAAAACAATTGAAAAACAAAGGAGAAGGTGATAAAATTAACAATAGTTAAGGAAGGTAAAAATGAAAATATTAATAATAGAAGATGACAAAATTTTATCAGACACTATTAAACAATGCATCGAAAAAAAGTATGATACAGAGCAAGCCTATGATGGGTATGAAGGATATGAAAAGGCAAAAGGAAATATTTTTGATGCTATTATATTAGATTTAATGCTGCCTGAAATGTCTGGATATGATGTTTTAATAAATTTAAGAAAAAATAATATATCTACACCAGTACTTATTTTATCTGCAAAAGGAAGTTTAGGGGATAAAATAAAAGGTTTTAATTATGGCGCAGATGATTATTTAACAAAGCCATTTGAACGAGAAGAACTAATTGCCAGAATAGATGCAATAATTAGAAGAACAAAAAATAAATACAAAGAAAACATTATCAAATTTAAAAATCTAGAAATGAATTTAGATAATCGAGAAGTTAAAATAGATGGGAAAGAAGTATTATTGCAAGGGAAACAGTTCGACATTCTAGAATATCTAATATCTTCAGAAGGAAAAATCATAACAAAAGAGCAGATATTTGATAAAATATGGGGATTCGATTCGTACACTACTACTAATGTTGTAGAGGTTTATGCAAGTGGACTTAGAAAAACTTTAAAAGAATATGGATATGACAAATATATAAGGACAATAAGAGGAGTTGGTTATATTATAAAAGAATAAAGGATAGGAGATAAAATGATAGAAAAGAAAGTATTAAGACAGAAACTAATAAAAAGAACTTTGTATACACTAGCAATATTTTTAGTAATATTTTTGTGTTTAGATTTTATAATTTATCAAAGACTATCGCATATACTATATAACGATGTGGATAATGGAATTTCGGATGCAATGGAAATTCTAAAAGATACTTTAAGAGACAAAAAAATAAATAACTATATTATAAACATAAAAACAAATCCAAGAGTAATATGCGTAATAAGAAATTCGTCACGGAGAGATAATGAATAAAGAAAATCTTGGAAGCATATATGATGATTATTTGATTGATACAAAATTCGATAATTCAAAAATAAATACAATATATCAGACAAAGATAAATAATAAATTTAATTATAGAGGTATTACTACAAAAATAAAAGACGATTTTGGAAATGTTTTCTATATACAACTGTTAGCAAATGTTGATGGAGAAGTAACTACTATAAAGAACTTATTAAAAACATTATTATGGGGAAACATGATAGTTGCAACGGTTTCAATATTTGCAAGCTATGTAATATCAAAAAAAACATTAGATTCTCTTTATGATTCATATAACAAGCAGACAGAATTTGTACAGAACGTAGCTCACGAACTAAGAACTCCGCTTACAATAATTCAAGCAAAACAGCAGTTATTATTAGAAGAACCAGATAGTAAAATATTAGATAAATCAGAAGATATAAACATATCAATTAAAGAAACAAGAAGATTAACTAAAATGATAAAAGAGCTAATGCTACTTGCTACAAGTGATATGAATGAAATTAAGGTAGAAAAAGAAGAAACAGATATTGATGAAATGATAAGAGAAATTATAGTTCCTTATGCAGAATGTGCAAAGTTAGAAAATAAAGAACTTGTAACAGAACTCGAATATAACAAAAAGATAAACATTGATATAAATAAAATTAGTCAAGTTATAATTATTCTTTTAGATAATGCAATCAAATATACAAAACCGGGAGATACGATAACAATAAAGACTACTAACAGAGATAATAAATGTATAATTGAGGTAATAGATACAGGCATTGGAATTAGCAAAGAAGGCTTGAAACATGTATTTGAAAGATTTTATAGAGAAGATAAGGCAAGAAGCAGAGAAACCGGTGGAACAGGACTTGGATTGTCAATAGCATATACATTAATAAAAGTACACGGAGGAAATATCAAAATAATGCAAGAAAATCCAAAAGGAACCAGGGTAATTGTCAAAATTTAACAAGCTAAAAACACAGTAAAAACAAGGGTTTCAGAACACTTTTGAAAAATATTAAAAAATTTTAAAAAAAGTGTTGACATTAAACATCAAACTGTGCTAAAATAAATCTTGCGTTCGACAAAAAGAACGTAAAAGTACATTGAAAAATAAACAAACAAATTCTTTAAATGAGTGGAGAACAAGGAATGAAAATTTCGAGTTCGTACTTAACCAAATAA
>SFKP01000005.1 GCA_004553715.1 Clostridiales bacterium | reverse complement strand
CCCATTTTGCTATCTTTATTTATTTCTTTTAAAATTGAAACATCTTCCATTTTTTGTTCCCCTTTCCACAAAAATTCTCATGTAATTATTATTTACAAATAAAATAAAAATATTATTATTTTAATAAAGGTTAATGTTCAGACTAATTGCTATATAATCCACTCCATCATTTATTTGACAAATTCCTAATAAAATTATATATTATTATATATTAGAATTATATTATAAGGAGAAAATAATGATTAATAGAGAGCAAAATCCTGACTTTTTAAATTCATTTTTAGATTATTCGTTAACAATACTCAATAAGTCTCCAACATCTATAAAAGAATACAATTATGATATATCAAACTTTTTAAAATATGTTAAAGCATCTAACAGTATAAAAAAATGCGATAATTTTAAGGAAGTAGATATTTCAAATTTCTCTATTTCAGATTTAAACTTAATATCATTAGAAGATATTCACGCTTATTTAGCTTATTTAACTACTCATAATAATAGTAAGCCTGCTACTAGAGCCAGAAAAGTTGCTTCAATTAGGGTCTTTTTTAATTATTTATATAAAAAAGAAAAAATAATCTCAAATAATCCTGCATTAGACTTGGAAACTCCAAAAATTGGTAAAAGAATTCCAAAATATTTATCTTTAGAAGATAGTAAAAAGCTATTAGATACTGCTAAGGAAGACACAAAAGATAGAAATTCTGCTCGTGATTATTGCATAATAACCCTTTTTTTAAATTGCGGAATGCGTCTTTCTGAACTTGTTAATATAAATATTAAAGATATTGATTTTAATGATTGCAAACTAAATGTAATTGGTAAAGGTAATAAAGAACGCACTATATACCTTAATAATGCTTGCTTAAAAGCAATAAATGGTTATTTAGCTATTAGGCCTAGAGAAGGCATCGCTTATAATTCTCGTGATGCCCTATTCTTAAGTGAGAGGAAAGAACGAATTAGTAATAGAACTGTTCAAATAATTGTAAAAAAAGAATTATTAAAAGCTGGATTAGATACAAAAAAATATTCTGTACATAAATTAAGACATACTGCAGCAACACTTATGTATCAATATGGAAATGTCGATATTAGAGCTCTTCAAGAACTCCTTGGACATGAAAGTATATCTACTACAGAAATCTATACTCATGTTGATAACAAACAAATAAGAGCAGCTGTAGAAAATAATCCTCTGGCAAATATTTAAAAAACACGAATCTATAAATCGATTCGTGTTTTTAATATTAGTTAACTATTTAATTTGTTTTGCAACCTCTTCAGCAAAATTTTCTTCTCTTTTTTGAAGTCCTTCACCTTTTTCAAATCTTGCAAATCTTACTATTTCTGCATCATTTTGTTTTAATAATTCTGATATTTTTATATCTGGATTTTTAACAAATTCTTGTTCTACTAAGCATATTTCACTATAAAATTTTCCAATTCTTCCTTGAACTATTTTTTCTGCAATTTGTTCTGGTTTTCCTTCATTCATAGCTTGTGCTTTTAAAATTTCCATTTCATGAGCTACTGCATCTTCAGGAACAGCTTCTCTATTTAAATATTCTGGTCTAGCTGCTGCAATTTGCATACAAACATCTTTTGCAACTTCTGGATTTCCCTTAGAAAAATCAACTAAAACTCCGATTTTTCCATCCCCGTGAGTATATGTTTCAATTAAACCATTGCTTTCAAATCTTTCAAACCTTCTAATGCTCATATTTTCACCGATTGTAGCAATTTTATCTGTTAATATTTCTTGTATTGTTTTTGAAGAATCATCAATAGATTTTTCTGCTAATAAATCTTGAACATCTTTTGGAGATTTTATAGCTATTTGTTTTGCTGTGTTTGCAACAAATGTTCTAAACTCTTCGTTTTTAGCAACGAAGTCTGTTTCAGCATTAACTTCTAGTACAACACCTACTTTTTTATCATCTGATAAATAGCAGTATACTAAACCTTCTGCTGCGATTCTATCTGATTTTTTTGCAGCTTTTGTTATACCTTTTTCTCTTAATAGCTCTGCTGCTCTTTCCATATCTCCATTAGTTTCCATTAAAACTTTTTTGCAGTCCATCATTCCTGCACCTGTTTTTTCTCTTAATTCTTTTACTAACTGTGCTGTTACCATATTGTAAGTCCTCCTTTATATTTTTAAAATTTAGACGGCTAAAAATACGCCGTCTATTAAATTTAATTATTCAGCTTCTGATTCTGCTACAACTTCTTCCATGCTTTTTTCTTCTTCAGCTGGAGCTTGCTCTGGCATATTTATTTCTTCTGTCATCTCGCCTTGTCTTCCTTCAATAATTCCATCTGCAAGAACATCTGTAATTAATTTTACTGCTCTTATTGCATCATCATTACCTGGAATTGGATAATCAACATCCTCTGGGTTGCAGTTTGTGTCTATTAAACCTATAATTGGAATATTTAATTTCTTAGCTTCTAAAACTGCTATTCTTTCATTTTTTGGATCAACCACAAACATTGCTCCTGGTAATTTTGTCATTTCTTTAATACCACCAAGATTTTTTTCTAGTTTTTCCATTTCATTTTTTAAATTTGCAACTTCTTTTTTAGGTAATAAATCGAAAGTTCCATCTGTTTCCATTTCTTCTAGTTTCTTTAATCTTTCAACTCTTGTTCTAATTGTTTTAAAGTTTGTAAGCATTCCACCTAACCATCTTTGATCAACATAGAACATATTGCTCTTTAAAGCTGCTTCTTTTACACATTCTTGTGCTTGTTTTTTTGTACCAACAAATAGTACATCTTTTCCTTCTGCTGCTACGCTTTTGATAAAGTCATAAGCTTCATCAATTTTCTTTGATGTCTTTTGTAAATCGATGATGTGAATACCATTTCTTGCTTGGTAGATATATTCTGCCATTTTTGGATCCCATCTTTTTGTTTGATGTCCGAAATGAACACCTGCTTCTAGTAATTGTTTCATTGCAACTACTGCCATTTTAAATTCCTCCTTTTTGTTTTACCTCCATAAAATCTTTTACATTTAAGAACACTTTATTCTATTTAAATAAAGCACAATCTTAAACTGATATTTTATGTGCGTATTTTAACTTAAATATTATACCAGTTACATCCGAATTTTGTCAAGTATTTTACAACATTATTTGCAAAATTGTGTTATAGTTCAGACTAATTAATATATAATCCGCTCCATGTTGCTGTCAGTTGCACATTTTCAGAATGATATTTATATCTCTGTTTTAGTTCGAACAGATTCGTCAATGGCTGGGGTGGTAGGATTCGAACCTACGGAATGTCGGAGTCAGAGTCCGATGCCTTACCGCTTGGCGACACCCCAATTTATTTTTTAGATATTAGAGTTTAGAAGTTAGATTTTTTCTAATTTCTAAACTCTAAACTCTAAATTCTAATTATTTTAATTCATGTGGATATATTGCTACATCTCCAAGTTCTGCTTCAATATTTAATAATCTATTGTATTTTGCAACTCTATCTGTTCTGCAAGGTGCTCCTGTCTTTATTTGACCTGCATTTGTTGCAACAACGACATCTGCTATCGTAGTATCTTCTGTTTCTCCAGAACGATGTGATACAACTGCTGTATATCCATTTCTTTTTGCTAATTCTATTGCATCTAATGTTTCTGTTAATGTTCCTATTTGATTTAATTTAATTAAAATGCTATTTGCTGTTTTTGTATCTAAGCCTTTTTGTAATCTATTAATATTTGTTACAAATAAGTCATCTCCAACAATTTGTACTCTTCCACCTAATCTATCTGTTAGCTTTTTCCATCCGTCCCAATCTTCTTCTGCTAAACCATCTTCAATTGAAATGATTGGATAATTATTTACTAAATCTTCCATAAAGTCTATCATTTCATCAACTGTTTTTAATTCATCAATTTTCCAGAAATAATAATATCCATCTTTTCCTATTTTTTTAGCTTCATCATACATTTCTGTTGCAGCTAAATCTAATGCTAATGAGATTTCTTCTCCTGGTTTGTATCCAGCTTTTCTTATTGCTTCTACTATTGTATCTAATGCTTCCTTTTCATCTTTTACATTTGGTGCAAATCCGCCTTCATCACCTACAGCTGTTGCTAATCCCCTTTCTTTTAATACTTTTTTTAAATTGTGATATACTTCTGCACACATTCTTACACATTCAGAAAAAGTTTTTGCTCCAATTGGCATAATCATAAATTCTTGTACACTTAATGTACTATCTGCATGTTTTCCGCCATTCATAATGTTCATCATTGGAATAGGCATTGTTTTTGCATTTACTCCCCCTATATATTTATATAAGCTCATACCTAAAGCATTTGCTGCTGCTCTTGCTACTGCAAGTGAAACTCCAAGAGTTGCATTTGCTCCCAATTTTGCTTTGTTTTCTGTTCCATCTATTTCTATTAATTTTTTATCAATAGCTGTTTGGTCAAAGACATTCATTCCTTCAATTTCTTTTGCTATAATTTCATTTACATTTTCTACTGCTTTTAAAACACCTTTTCCTAAATATCTTGATTTATCTCCATCTCTTAACTCAACAGCTTCAAAGCTACCTGTAGATGCTCCAGATGGTACCATTGCAACACCATTTGATCCATCTTCTGTAATTACCTCAACTTGCACAGTTGGGTTTCCTCTAGAATCTAATATTTCTAAAGCTTTTACTTGTTCAATTCCTAAAAAATCTTTCATAAATCCTCCTTAAAATTTATTTATAATAAAATTAATTATTAACTATTCTTCCTTATAATTAGCGATTCCCCTGTCATTTCTTCTGGTTTTTCTAATCCTAATATATCTAACATTGTTGGTGCTAAATCAGCTAATTTCCCATTCTTTAATTCAGCATTTTCCATTCCAATTAATATACATGGTACTAAGTTTGTTGTATGTGCTGTATATGGCTCTCCTGTTGTATAATCAATCATCTGCTCAATATTTCCATGGTCTGCTGTAATAATAAGAATACCATTTTCTTCTTCTATTGCTTGTGCAACCTTTCCTACTGCATTATCTACTTCTTCTACTGCCTTGATAGCAGCTTCTATATTTCCGGTATGCCCTACCATATCTGGGTTGGCAAAATTTAATATAATTGCATCATATTTATTAGAATGAATTGCATTTATTACTTTTTCTGTTACTTCATGTATGCTCATTTCCGGTTGTAAATCATAAGTTGCAACTTTTGGTGATGGAATTAAAATTCTGTCTTCTCCTTCATATTGCTTTTCTTCTGTTCCACCATTAAAGAAAAATGTTACATGTGCATACTTTTCTGTTTCTGCTATTCTTAGTTGTTTTAGTCCTTTACTGCTTATATATTCTCCAAAAGTATTATTTATTTTTGTAGGTTTAAAAGCAATATGGACATTTTTTATTGAGCTATCATATTCTGTCATACATACATAATATAGGTTTTTAAATTTCTTCGTTTCAAATTCTTTAAAATTTGGATCGTTTATTGCACGAGTCATTTCTCTTCCTCTATCATGTCTAAAGTTAAAGAAAATTACCGAATCATTGTCTTCAATTGTTGCAACAGGCTCTCCGTTATTTACAATAACAGTAGGTTCAATAAACTCATCAAAAATTTCTTTTTGATAAGAAGCTTCAATTGCATTTATTGTTGAAGTTGCAATTTCTCCTTTTCCATAAACAATAGCATCATAAGCTTTTTTTATTCTTTCCCAGCGCTTATCTCTATCCATTGCATAATATCTACCCATAATCGTTGCAATTTTACCTAGTTCTTTTTCTTGTAATTTATTAATCAAATCTGCTGCATAATTTTCTCCTGATGTTGGAGGAGTATCTCTACCATCTGCAAAAAAGTGAATATATACATCTTCAAAATCTTTTCTCTTAGCTAATTCTAAAATAGCATATAGATGTCTCATTTTTGAATGTACTCCACCATCAGAAACTAATCCCATTATATGTAATTTTGAATTGTGCTTTTTGCAATGTTCTATTGCTCCAGTTAATTCTGGTATATTAAAAAAGTCTCCATCTTCAATTGATTTTGTTATTTTAGTAGATTCTTGAAATACTACTCTTCCTGCTCCTATATTTATGTGTCCTACTTCTGAATTCCCCATTTGTCCATCATCTAATCCAACAGATCTTCCAGAAGTAGCAATTGTTGATGTTGGATATGTTTTCATTAGTCTATCTAAGTTTGGAGTATTGGCCATTTTTATTGCATTGCCTTGTTCACGCTCGTTTATACCAAACCCATCTAAAATCATAAGCATCATATTTTTATTGTTCATACTATCTTTTTCCTCATCTTCCTTCGATAAATTCTGCTCTAAATATTATAGTTTACAATATTAGCAAAATCTTTTGCGTTTAGACTTGCACCACCTATTAGACCACCATCTATGTCAGACATTTCAAATAGCTCTTTTGCATTATTAGGTTTTACACTTCCACCGTATAAGATTATAGCACAATCTGCTACATCTTTTCCATATATTTTTAAAATTTCTTCTCTAATGAATTTAGTTATTTCATTTGCATCTTCGCTTGTTGCTGTTTTTCCTGTTCCAATAGCCCAAATTGGCTCATAAGCAATAATCACATTAGAAATATCTTTTATATTTTTAAAGGCTTTTTCTATTTGATTTTTTATTACCTCTTTTTCTTTGTGATTTTCTCTTTCTTCTAGTGTTTCCCCAACACACACTATGGGTTTTAATCCTACTTCTAATGCTTTTATTATTTTTTTATTAACATCTTCATCTGTTTCATTAAAATATTTTCTTCTTTCAGAATGTCCTATAATTACATATTCTACCCCAATTGCTTTTAGCATTTCTGAAGATATTTCTCCTGTATATGCACCTTCTTTTTCCCAATGCATATTTTGTGCTCCGATTTTTATATTTGTTCCTTGAGCATTTAGTAAAGTATAAAACAAATCAATATATGGAACGCATAATACTATTTCATTTTCAGAATTTTTAACAAGTGGTTCTAATTCTGTAATAAAGTCTAAAGCTTCATTTGGTAATTTATTCATTTTCCAATTACCTGCAATTATTTTTCTTCTCATTTATTCTCCTTTTTTATTTATTATCTAAACATTCAATTCCTGGAAGTGGTTTGCCCTCTAAAAATTCTAGTGATGCTCCACCACCTGTTGATACATGAGTTATTTTATTTGAAAATCCACCTTTTTCAATGGCAGAGACAGAATCTCCACCACCTACTACAGTTACTGCATTAATTTCAGATAATACTTTTGCTATTGCATTTGTTCCTTTAGCAAAATTTTCAAATTCAAATACACCCAAAGGACCATTCCACATAACTGTTTTAGCATTTTTTAGAATTTCTGTAAATTCTAAGATAGCTTCAGGTCCAATATCTAAGCCTTGGTAACCTTCTGGAATATTTGTAGATGGAACAACCTTTTGATTTGCATCATTTTTAAATTCATCTGCACAAACTGTATCTTTTGGAAATACTAATTTTACTCCAGCATTTTTGGCTTTTTCTAATGTTTCTTTTGCAATATCTATTCTATCTAGTTCACAAATTGAGTTTCCAATTTCATACCCCATTGCTTTTAAGAAAGTATATGTCATTCCTCCGCCAATAATTATAGTATCTACTTTTGTAAGTAGATTTTCTATCACTTTAATCTTGTCAGAAACCTTTGCTCCTCCAAGTATTGCAACAAATGGTCTTTGAGGATTATTTAATTTATCCCCTAACATTTGTACTTCTTTTTCTATTAAAAATCCTGCAACTGATGGCAGAAATTCAGCAACGCCAGCAGTAGAGCTGTGTGCGCGATGAGCTGTACCAAAAGCATCATTTACATATATATCTGCAATACTTGCTAATTCTTTAGAAAATTCAGTATTATTTTCTTCTTCTCTTGCATCAAACCTAACATTTTCAAGCAATATTGCTTTTCCTTCTTCTAAATTAGCAACTAATTCTTTAGCAGATTCTCCCACTATGTCTTTTGCAAGTTTTACTTCAAAACCTAAATATTCAGAAAGTTTTTCTGCTACTGGTTTTAATGAAAGACTTTTCTTTACTTCTCCCTTAGGCTTTCCAAGATGTGAGCATAAAATTACTTTTGCATTATGATCTAATAAATATTGAATTGTAGGTATTGCTGCTTTTATTCTTAAATCATTTGTAATTTTTCCTGTTTCTTTATCTAATGGAACATTAAAATCGCATCTTACAAGAACTCTTTTCCCATTTACATCAATATCTTTGATTGTTTTTTTATTCATAAAATTTCCTCCTAGAGTTTATATTAGTTATTTGTTTGAAATATATATTGCTAAATCAACTAATTTATTTGAATAACCCCATTCATTGTCATACCATGCTACTAATTTTACAAATGTATCTGTTAATTGAATACCTGCTTTTGCATCAAATATTGAAGTATGAGAATCATGTATAAAGTCTGACGATACAAGTGGTTCATCAACATATTCTAATATTCCTTTTAATTCATTTTCAGAAGCACATTTTACAGCTTCACAGATTTCTTCATAAGTTGCTGGTTTTTCTAAATTACATGTTAAATCTACAACTGAAACATCTATTGTTGGTACTCTAAATGCCATACCTGTTAATTTACCATTTAATTCTGGTATTACTTTTCCTACTGCTTTTGCTGCTCCTGTAGATGATGGAATAATGTTGTATGATGCTGCTCTTCCACCTCTCCAATCTTTTTTAGATGCTCCATCTACTGTTTTTTGTGTTGCTGTAATTGAATGTACTGTTGTCATTAATCCTTCTTTTATTCCAAATTTATCGTTTATTACTTTTGCAAGTGGTGCTAAACAGTTTGTTGTGCAAGATGCATTTGATATAATATTCATACTTGGGTCATATTTGTCATTGTTTACACCCATTACAAACATTGGTGCATCTTTTGATGGTGCACTTATTATTACTTTTTTAGCTCCTGCATCTATATGAGCTTGTGCTTTTTCTAATGTTGTAAATACTCCAGAACATTCTAGAACATAATCTACTCCATCATTTCCCCAAGGTATGTTTTTAGGGTCCATTTCATTATATACTTTTATTTCTTTTCCATTTACTATTAAATTACCATTTTCTGCTTTAACTTCTCCATCAAATTTTCCATGAATTGTGTCATATTTCATCATGTATGCCATATAATCTGCTTCTATGAATGGGTCATTTATAGCAATAACTTCTACTCCTTCCTTTTCTAAAGCTGCTTGAAAAGCTAAATTTCCAATTCTTCCGAATCCATTGATTCCAACTTTTATTGACATAAAAAATCCTCCTTATTTTTAATTTTATGATATTTTTTCATAGCATATTGTATATCAAAGAGGAATACTTTTCAAGTATTCCTCTTTATATTTTGCATGTTTTTTCTAATTTGATACATGTTTTAATTTAATCTTTGTTTTACTACTTCATACATTGCAATTCCGGCGGAAACTGAAGCATTTAGAGATGTAATTTTACCTTTCATTGGAATTTTAACTAAGACATCACAATTTTCTTTTACTAACCTGCTCATTCCAAATCCTTCGCTTCCAATTACAATTCCACAAGCAGATTTATAATCTTGATTATAGTATAAAGTTTCTCCTTCCATATCTGTTCCATAAATCCAAACATCATTTTCTTTTAAATATTTAATTGTATCAGTAATATTATTTACTCTTGCAATTAACATATGTTCTACTGCACCTGAGGATATTTTATAAACTGTACTATTTACATTGCATGCTCTTCTTTTAGGAATTATAATTCCATGAACTCCCGCAGTTTCTGCTGTCCTAATTATAGAACCTAAATTATGTGGGTCTTCTATTCCATCTAATATTAATATAAATAGAGCCTCTTTTTTAGCTTTTGCAAAATTTAAAATATCATCTACTTCACAATAATTAAATGGTGGTACAATTGCTATTACACCTTGATGATTTTCTGTTTTCGACATAATATTTAATTTTTGTTTATCAACTTCAACTAAAACTACTTTTTTTTCTTTTGCCATTGATATAATTTTATTTATTGAACCATGTTTTTCTCCTTTTTGTACAAATATTTTGTTTATGTCTTTGTCTGATTCCAATAATTCTAATACGCTATTTCTTCCTTCAATTTGGTCAACTATATCTTGTTTATCTTCCATTTTAGTTCTCCTTGTTTATATTTCTAAAATTCCTCCAATTACGGCGTTTGTAGACATTTTGTTATCTAAATATTTTTCTAGTATTTCTTTCCCACCAGCTACAACAACTTTATCTTTTTTTACTAAGAATTTTTCTTCAATTAATTTGTCTACACCTTTGCTAAGCAACTCATCAATACTTGGTTGAGGTTCAAATAATTTAGGTATAATTCCAAAGCAAAGTCCTAGTTGTCTGTATGTAATTTCATCTTGTGTTATTGCAAATATTGGACATTCTACACCAAAGCTTGATACCATTTTAGGAGTATCACCAGTTTTAGTATATGCAACAATTGCTTTTGCATCTATGTTCATTGCTGTTGTTGCAACCGCATAATTCATGTTAAACTCATAGCTTTTGTCTGTCATATCATATTCTCTTCTTTTAAATCTTTTCCAATATTTAATTGAATCTTCTATAGCTACAGCTATACGTTCCATTGTTTTCACACATTCTACCGGATAATCTCCTGTTGCTGTTTCTCCGTGATAGCATTATTGCACTACTTCCGTCATATATAGCATTTGCAATATCACTAACTTCTGCTCTTGTAGGTCTTGGACTTTTTATCATAGATTCTAACATCTGAGTTGCTGTTATAACTGGTTTTCCTTGTGAATATGTCTTCTTTATAAATTGTTTTTGATATATTGGCACTTCTTCTATAGGTATTTCTACCCCCAAATCTCCCCTTGCTACCATTATACCATCTGATACATCTAATATCTTATCAAAATTATCTATACCTTCTCTGTTTTCTATTTTTGATATAATTTTTATATGTTCTCCATTATTTTGTTGTAAAACTTCTCTTATTTCTAATACATCCTCTGGTTTTCTAACAAAAGATGCCGCAATATAATCAAACCCTGCTTCAATTCCATATTTAATATCTGCAATATCTTTTTCAGTAATACCTGGTAGATTTACTTTAAAATCTGGGATATTTATACTCTTTCTATTTGTTAATGGACCTCCATTAATTACTTTGCAAATAATATCTTCATCTTCAATACCAATTACTTCTAATTCAATTAAACCATCATTTATGAGTATAGTTCTTCCAATTTCGATTTCTTTATATAAATTTTTATAAGTAATACTTACTTTTGATTTATCTCCGTCTATTTCTTTGTTTGAAAGTGTGAATGTATCACCTGGTTCTAAAATTATTTTTCCATCTATAAATTTACCTATTCTTATTTCTGGTCCCTGTGTATCTAAAAGTAGTGGTATAGGTAGTTTTAGATTATTCCTTACTCTTTTGAATAGATTTATTCTTTCTTCTTGATCTTTATAATTTCCATGCGAGAAATTTATTCTTGCAACATTCATTCCTGCAAGCATTAAGTCTTTTAATACTTCTTCATTATCTGTTGCAGGTCCTAAAGTACATACTATCTTAGTTTTTCTCATTTTAATCATATTCCTTTCTAATTTTTAGGCTACCTTATTATTTTGTAATCCACTTTACAAGATTCCAATTAGCAGAATCTAAAAGCATTTCATGTTTTGGCATTACTCTAAATGTATATCCATAATTTCCACCAGTTTTTAAATCAATTTTTGCTTTGTATTTATATATTTTCTTTTCTAAATCTTCTTCTACTAATTCCATTGGAATTATACTTACATTATCAACTATACCATTTTCTAAAATTTGACCATAATACACTTGTGCTTCGATATTTTCCGCCGAAATATTTGGCAATTTAACATTACATGTTACCTCTATCGTTCTACCAGCATCTAAAGTAATATTATCTAAATTGTTTTCTTGTGTAATTACAATATCATCCCAACTATTCATAATATCATTTCTTACTCTATTATATTCTGTAACATTTGTAAGGTCGCTATAATATTTTTTTGTAATATTTGCAAGTGGCATATATAGTTTATTTGTATAATCTGTAAGCATTCTTGCTGTGCTATAATTCCAGCCTGTATCCATTATTGAATTTTTCATATATTGTAGCCATTTTTTTGATATGCCATTTTCATCTTTGTCATAATATGTCGGAATGATTTTTTGTTCTAAGACATTATATATGCTTTCACTATCTGCTTTATCTTGCTCTTCATACGAATCATATTCTTCATTTGTTCCTATTGACCATCCATTTTTTTGATTGTATCCTTCGGCCCACCATCCATCTAATATGCTGAAATTTATAACACCATTAATAGATGCTTTTTCTCCACTAGTTCCAGATGCCTCCATTGGTCTTCTTGGGTTGTTAAGCCATACATCCACTCCTGAAACTAAATGTCTTGCAATACTCATATTGTAGTTTTCAAGTAATATAATTTTACCTTTGAATTGTGGCATCATTGATATTTCGTGAATTCTTTTTATTAATTTTTGTCCTTCAATATCCTTTGGATGAGCTTTCCCTGCAAATATTAACTGTACAGGTCTTTTTTCATCATTTAAAATTTGAGTAATTCTTTCTAAATCTTTGAATATTAATGTAGCTCTTTTATATGTTGCAAATCTTCTTGCAAATCCTATTGTTAAAGCATTTGGATTTAGTTTTGATGTTATTTGTTTTATATCTTCATAAGACGCACCATTTTCTTTTAATCGTTTTGTTACATTTTCAGATGCTTTTAGTAATAGCTTTTCTTTTCTTATCTGATGTTCTTTCCAAAGTCTTTCATCTGGTATTTTTTCTATCTTTTTCCATGTATCTTCTAAATATATTTTGTCTTGCCAAAATGGCTCTAAATATTCATTGTATAATTCTTTTAAGTTTGGTGCAAGCCACGAGCATGTATGCACTCCATTTGTCACATAGGTAATTGGTGATTCGTTTGAAGAAATATTAGTCCAAATATCTCCAAAGAGTTCTCTTGAAACAGCTCCATGAAGTTTACTTACTCCATTTTTCTTTCCTGCAATTTTTAATGCCAAAATTCCCATGTTAAATGTTGAATTACTTGTATCTTTAGGATTCATCCCTAACTGTAAGAATTCTTCTTCTGTTATCCCTAAATATTCCCAATACTTATTAAAATATTTTTTTACTAATTCTACAGGGAATATATCATTTCCTGCAGGTACTGGTGTATGGGTTGTAAATACTGTTTTTGAACTTACTATATCTCTTGCAATATTAAATGATACTTCTTTTTCTTTAATTATATTTCTTATTGCTTGTAATATTAAAAATGCGGAATGGCCTTCATTCATATGGTATACAGTAGGGTTAATACCAAGTTCTTTAAGAAGTGTTACGCCACCTATTCCTAAGACAATTTCTTGTCTTATTCTCATATCTTGATCTCCACCATATAATTCAAGTGTTATATTTCTATCTTCTACTTTGTTTTCATCAATGTCTGTATCTAATAAATATAGTGTAACTCTACCCACATTTACCTTCCAAGGCTTTATATATAAAGTTCCTTTAGGCCACTTTATATTTATTATGAAATCTTCTCCTGTTTTCCTTTTTAACGGTTTAATAGGTAAATTGTCAAAATCTATGTTTGTAAATATTGTTTGTTGATTTCCATTTTTATCAATTTTTTGTTTAAAATATCCATGTTTATATAGTAGGCCTATTGCAACAAGTGGTATTCCTAAGTCGCTTGATGATTTTAAATGATCACCAGCTAGAATTCCAAGTCCCCCTGAATAAATTGGAACTGTTTCATCCAATCCAAATTCTGCTGAAAAATATGCAATTACATCTTCTTGATTGTTTGGATAATTTTTGTTAAACCAAGTATTTTTACTTTGCATATAATTATTAAAATTATCTAAATTTATTTTGTATTGCTTTAAAATTTCTTCATCTGTTGCTGCTTTTTCTAATTTTTCTTGATCTACTAATCTTAAAAATTTCACAGGATTTTTTTCGCACTTTTCCCACAAATCAATATCTATATTTTTAAATATTTTTAAAAATTCTGTATTCCAAGACCACCATAAATTATTAGAAATTGTATCTAATTCCTTTATTGGTTTTGGAAGTTGTGGATTAACTTTTATTTTATTAAATATGTACATAATAAATGTACCTCCTTTGTTTTTTCTTTAATTTATCCTATGTCTATTTATCATAATATGTTTATTATCTATTAAAAATTTTTATTTGTCAAATACTTTTTTAACAGCTCCTAGAATTGTTGCAAATTCAGCATTTTTAGGTATTATAAAATTGATGTCTTGTATTGTTTCTATCCTTTTAAAATATTCTTCTGCTTTTGGAAATTTTGTAAAACTTCCTGTTATAACAACATCTTTACATTCTTTATTTTGTACAGAAAATACAGCCATCATACCAATTGTTTCTACAATCATGTTCAGTAAGCCTAAAGCAATGTCTTCTTTCTTTGTTTCATTACTTAATTTTCCTAAATTTACAGCAGTTATGTCTTTTAGTAATGTTTTAGTTTCTTTTTCTGTAATATCTCCAATATTTAGATTTACATTTTCTAAGGTTCCTTTGTTTAATAAAGTTTGTATTTTACTCATATCATCAATATGTATAATTGCATTGCAAAGTTTTATAAAACTTCCTCCGCCAATTCCTGTACCACCTAAATGTATATATTCTTTTTTTCGTACTTTTACAAAAGCTGTACCTGTTCCAACACTTACAATAAGTGCATTCTCTTTTCCCGAAAGCATTGTTCCACCAATTGCAATTGCTTCCATTTCATCAACCATTATTTTGGGTATACTTTTAGTATCTAAATTTGTTTTATTAGCTCCAATTCCTGTTAAAACTAATTTGCCTATATTTTTTATATCAATATTAAATTTTTCAATAAATATATCTAAGCAGTTTTTAGTATATGTTTTATCTATAGTCATTTTATTTAATATTTCTAAATTTTCATTTGTTTCAATTATTTTTACAAGTGTTGTTCCAATATCTATTCCAATTATATTCATTTTTATCCTTTCATGTTCAACAAAAAGTTCTCCAAATAATCTTATCAGTTATTTGGAGAATATTCAATATTTTTTTGAAATATTTTTTGTTGAAAATGAAACAAATTATAATGCGAAATTTATGCCACGAACTACAACATCTTTCATGTTTTCTATAAGTTCATCAATTTCTTTTGGGGTTACTATCATATTAAATTCTTTAATAGATAATGCACTTTTTATTTCATCATAATTGCTTTGTTCTTTTAATCTATTTAAAATTTCATTTGATTTTGACTCTTTCTGTAGATTGTCTATAAATATATCTAAACAATTATCTGTAATAGTTGCTAAATCTACAACCATTGGTACACCTATTGCAATAACAGGAATTCCTAAAGTTTTTTGGCTTAATTCATTTCTTGTATTATCTACTCCTGCTCCTGGAACTATTCCCGTATCTGCAATTTGAATTGTACTGCTTATCCTTTCTATACTTTTAGATGCTAAACTATCTATTACTATTACTAATTTTGGTTTTACATTTTCTACTATACCTTGTACAATTTCCATTGTTTCTATTCCAGTTGTACCCAAAACTCCAGGTGCTACTGCAGAAACAGGTCTTGTATTTGGATCGATATATTGAGGAGTATATTTTAAAAAATGTCTCGTAATATCTACTTCTTTTACAACTTTTGGTCCTAATGAATCTGGCGTCACATAACCATTTCCTAATCCTACAACTAATATGTCATCTTTCTTATCTATATGTTTTTCAAGCACTTTTGTAAGCTCTGCAGTCACTACTTCTGAAGCTTTTTGAATATCATCATCAGATGCTATTTTTAATTTTTTAACATCTATTGTAATATATGTTCCTACCGGCTTTCCTAGCTTTTCTTCACCTTGAGCGTCTAAAATTTTTACTCTACCTACTCTAATATTTTCTGAAATATCCTGACTTTCTGTTTCTATTCCAGGAATATCCTCTTGTATATTATTAATTTTTCTATAAATATCTTGTCTTTCATCAGCTAAATCTGTACGAAAATCTATCATAAAAAAACCACCATCCTACAAATATAGTTTCTTTATTTTTTACAGAAATATACTATTCGGATTGTGATTTGATTTAAATTATAGAAACCGCTTCTCCTAAATATGTTGAATATATATACACTTCATCCACTTTTTGGTTTAATGATTTTTCAAGTGCTTCTTTATATATCATTAGTTGTGGTCTATGTTTTTTTACTAATTCTCGTCTGTTGTGTTTTACATAATCCGTTTTGTAGTCTACAAGCACTATCTTATCGTTTTTATCAACAAAATATAGGTCTATAATTCCCTGTACTAATACATTTTCATCAAGGCTAGTTTCATATAATTCGTTGATTGGTTTATTTATATAAAATGGCTGTTCCTTATAAACTGATTTTGCATTTTTTATTCTGCTAAATAACTCTGTTTTAGTAAATGCAAATATCTTGTTAATATCTACCGCATTTTTTTCTTCTTCTGTTAAAATCTCTTTTGATTGCAATTCTTCTAGTAATTTTTTAATACTTACAATTGAATAATCTGATTTAAAATCCAACTTTTGCAAAACTAAGTGCATAGCACTTCCAATTTCAGATTTTGACAACTTTTGTTCCTTTAAAAATGATGGTTTTTTTAATGATTCTGTTCTTAGAGTTTCTTTTATTTCAGAATTTTCCGCAACAATTTTTGATACACTGCTTTTTCCTTCTATTTGTGTAAGCAGTTTATATTTATACTCAAAATTTAATAATTGATTTACTTCCTCCGATACTTTTATTTCAGGTATTGAAGATAGATTTATTGTTTCTTTAATAGCTTTCTTTTTTTCTTCTTTCTTTTCTTGACTATGATATATGATGTCTATAGTTTCTTTAAAATGTTTATCATGTTCATCTATCATCTCAAGCCAATCTAGGTATGTTTTAGCCTTTTTTAATAAAATTTTGTCTATTTTATTATTTTTAGAATCATTCAATTTTATCAAGTCTTTTTTGTTATTTATCGCCTTTTGCAAGTCTTTCTCAGTACCTGTTATTATAAGTTTTTCTCTACTACGAGTTAGCGCAACATAAAGCAATCTCATCTCCTCTGAAAGTATTTCATTTTTCATTTTTTTCTTTATAGCTTCTTTTGCAAGTGTGCTGTATTCAATTTTTCTTTCATAATCAATATATTGCATTCCAATTCCTAAATCTTGATGTAATAACAGTTTTTCATTTAAGTCCATAAGGTTAAACTGTTTACCAGTCCCTGATAAAAATACAATTGGAAATTCTAATCCTTTGCTTTTATGTATGCTCATTATTCTTATAACATTGTCATTCTCTCCAAGAAGTTTTGGTGCTCCCATATCACTTGAAGTTTTGCTTAATCTGTCAATAAAATTTATAAAATTATATAAACCTTTAAAACTACCATTTTCATAGTCTTTTGCCTTTTCAAATAACATTTTTAAGTTTGCTATTTTTGTTTTAGCATTTTTCATCAAGCTTACATAGTTATAAAATCCTGTTTTTTCATATATATACCAGATTAACTCATCTAAGCTTAAATATTCTTGTTTTTCTTTAAAGTCCTTTAACATATCTAGAAAATCAGAAACCTTATTTTTTAAGCCTTCTTCTAGTTCTTCTAAAGATATTAAATTCTCATAAAAACTAGTCCTATTGTTGTTCTTTATTGCAATTAATTCATTATCATTAAATCCGCCTATTGGGGACCTAAGTACTGTCACTAGGGGGATATCATTGTTTGGATTATCTATTATTTTTAATAATGATAATATGATTTGTATTTCTGGAGTTTCAAAATAATTGCTCTTATTATCAGTAAACACAGGGTAATTTAATTTATTTAATTCCATTTCATAAATAGGAGCAACATTTGTAGTTGTTCTTAAAAGTATAACAAAATCTTTAAATGTCGCTTTTCTGTAACCAGCTTTTTTGTCATATACGTAATAATCATCTTCTAATATTTCTTTTATTTTATTTGCTACAAACTTTGCTTCAACCTCAGCGCTCTCTAAAATTACTTGTTCTTCTTCTGTGTCTTCTGGTAGTTTTAAATCAATAATATGTAGTTCTGGCTTTCCAAAAATTTTCCCTTGATTTTCTAATTTAGGATATTCAATACCTTGCTTTAAAAATTCATCTTCGTCATATTGTACATCTCCTAAATCTTTTGTCATAATATTTTTAAATATCTCGTTTGATAAATCTAAAATCTCTTTTTTACTTCTAAAGTTCTCATATAGCTGAATTCTATTTTCTCCATAAGTTTCATATTTATCTTTAAAGAGTTCTGGCCTTGCATGTCTAAATTTATATATACTTTGTTTGATATCTCCTACCATAAACATATTATGATTATTTGAAACTGCTGTTAGTATTTGTTCCTGTACTAAATTTATATCTTGATATTCATCAATTGCAATCTCTGTAAATTTGTCTTGATATTGTTTTGCGACATCTGTTGGAATAAAATTTCCTTTTATATCTTCTTCAACTAAAAGCTTAAGTGCAAGATGTTCTATATCATTAAAATCTATTATATTTTTGTCTTTTTTTGCTTCTTGGAAATTTAAAATAAATGTTTTAGTGATATTTTCAATTGATTTCAAAATATCATACATTGATAATATATCTTCTTTTGCCTGTTTAGAATCAAAAGCGAACAATTTAGTAGCTGATGAAATATTTGCCTTTACTCTATCTCTTACTTCTTTTGCTTCATCCTTTAAAGCTAATGAACATTTTTTATCGATCGGCCAAGTTTTAAATTTTATAGAATTTACATTTTCATAAATTTCATCCCAAGTATTGCAGTTTATTATCTTTGTAAGAATATCAATATCATCTAATATAACTAATTCATATTTTTTTAACTCTTCTTCTCTTTTTAAAGAACTAACTGTGCCAAGTAATGTTTCAATTGATATATGTAATTCTTCTTTAAAACTCTCTATTAATATTTTTCCCCATTCGGTAGTTGAAAAATCTTTTAATTCTTTTAAATTAAACTTTTCTATTTGAGAATTTAACCATTTTTCTGGATATGGCATACTCATTATATATTTATATATTTTTTGAATGATACTTTTAAGTTTATCATCATCCCTATAACTGCAATATGTATTAAGTAATTTCAGAAATTCTTGATTTTCTTCTTCATATAAATCATCAAAAACTTGGTCTAATATCTCCATCTTTAAAATTTCAATTTCTGCACCTTCTGCTAATCGAAAGTTAGGTGATATATCTATTTTATAGAAATTGTTTTTTATAACATCTAAGCAAAAAGAGTGTATCGTAGATATATTCGCTCTGTTTATCAATACTAACTGTCTTTGCATATCTACATCATTGGGATTTTCATCTAATTTTTTATAAATAGCATCTAAAACTCTTTCTCTCATTTCAGTTGCTGCCGCATTTGTGAATGTAACTACTAGGATCTTATCAATATCAATTTTTTCATTTATTATTTTATTGATAATGCGTTCTACTAATACAGCAGTTTTTCCGGCTTCCTGCAGCTGCAGAAACTAGAATATTATTTCCAGATTGTTTTATTGCTTTTTCTTGATTTGTAGTCCATTTGTTTCCCATTTATATTCTCCTCAACAGTGCTTAATTAATTATTTAAAACTTCATTTTTTATATCTCTATAATCTATATTACGCATTTCTTTTATAGCATTGAAAACGTTGTTTGTAATATTTTTATCAAAAATTTTTATTACATCTAAATTATTGCTGAAAATTAATTTTATTTTATCGTCTATATCATCAATGTCTTTTTGAGAAAGTACTTTTTCTGCTACTGAAATTTCATCATCATGTTCGCATTTATATATTAATCTCCCCATGTCTAATATAGCGTCTATTACTAATTCTTTGTGACTGTTTATAAAGTCAAAATTATTATCAATAATATTATTTAATTCGATAGTATGTCTTTCTCTTTCATTAATTGAAAGTTGTCTAATATTAAGTAAAGCTAGTTTATATGAAATATGCTGTGCCAAATCTCTTAAATGTTGTTTTTCTTCTATTGGTAGACCAGTCTTATCGTTTTTTTGAATTGAATAATAAGCAGATTGTTCTGATATATATGCTTCTTTAGAACATACTCGTACTTCAATTGGAACACTTTTTTGATTAGGAATCATAGGTTCTTTAGCAAGTATATTATATCCTAGTGGAGGTACCCATTTTATATATACTAATGGTGAATATATATTTTCCTCTGCAATAAAATCAACAAAATCTCCATTTGGAAGTTTTTCTTTTAAATAATCGATTATTGGATATATTTCTTCTTCAGTATTTGTTATAAAAGAAATTCCCACATAATCGCGCACATCATCTAATCCTTTTTTATTGATCCTGTGTGTTCTAATAGCAGAATTAACATCTTTTATGCGTGACCTAAATTTATATACATTTCTTTTTTTAGATTCTGCTTGCATTTCTTCTAGAAAAATTTTTACTTCTTTACTTTTATGCAACATGTTTATATATTGCTCTATATTTTTTTCTTCATTAGTTTCTGCGATTACATCTAAATTCATTTTATTTCTCATTAAATTTCCTCCAATTCCTATATAATTATTATATATTAGGTAAATCTTTTATTATTTCCAAATTATACAAAGTTCCACTTTCTAATGTTTGAATTATTTGTTCTACTATTGCATGGCTTCTAAGATCATTTTTATCCATATTTTTTAATTCTTCTATATCTACCCATTTTGTTTCCATTATCTCAGTTGTGTCAAAATTTATTTTGTATTCAATTGGTTCAGCTAAAAAGTAAACCATTAATATTTTTAATTTTGAATCATTCCTTGTAAATATTGGAAAAGATTTTTTTAATTTTGTCTTATATCCTGTTTCTTCTAATGTTTCTCTTTTTGCTCCTTCAACTAAAGTTTCATTATCTTCAAGATGCCCTGCTGGGAAAGACCATTTACCATAGCACATTTTTTTTGCTTCTTTAACCATTAAAATTTTGTTGTTTTGCATAACAATTGTACCTACAATAATTTCCATATTAAATAAAAATCTCCTTTACTTTATTACTTATATTTCGATTTCTTTTGCACAATCTAGAACTTCTTTTGAAGCGAATCGGGAATTCCTATTAATTTCAATTGGGAACAATCGGCCTTGAAGAACCATTCCTTGAACGCCCAAAGAATATAGTCCGGAAGCTTTTAATTTATCTTGCTCACAATATAATGGAAATAAGATTTCATCTAACAACATTTTTTTAATAGTCACATCCATAGGTGTGTATCTTCTTGGTATATGTCCTTTTATATCTTCTGGATTATATCCTAAATTAATTAAATGAGCTAATCGAGATCTTCCAGATGCGAGATAATCTTCATCCGAAATTATAAAATTTCTATATTTATTCATATTGCGAGGTGTTATAAATAAAGCATCGTCCCAATCAAAAGTCCAAGACTCATGAACTTCTTTCCCTTTTGTAATGGCACCCATATCAAATCCTTTTCCAAGAAAATCAATAAAAACTTTTTCGCCTATGTTCAAATATACATTAAAAGCCCCATCTGTTTTTACTTTTTCCTGAGTTCCTTCCTCTGTATCTATGCACAGAACAACTCCTCTAGGATTATTTCTTTTTACGCGCTGAATATATTCTTCTACATCTGATTTTGTTACAAAATTACCTTCAACTCCGTAATGTAGGAGGATCTCCAATCTTTGCATCAGCTCTACAAGTAAATATTTCTGGAAGTTTGTCTTCTATACGTTTAAATTCTTCATAGCTATCTATTATAAACATGTTTTTTGTTTTATTGATATTAGGTAACCACCTTTTTAGAAGTACAGTACCATATGCTTTCCCATATTGTGATATATATAATATATCAGATAAATTATTCATTTCGTATAACATATTTACCTCCATATTAAAGTTATATTAAATATATTTTTTAGTTGTATCTAAAACTCTTTCTTTCATTTCAGTTGCTGCTGCACCTCTATGGTTTTATAAATGTTGGTATCGGGTCTCTCTTATGAGAAGTCTTTTTATGTAATTTTTTTATTTTATCCATTGCCTCTTGGTCTGTTTTCCCTGTTTTCATATATTCTGAGATTTGTAAGTATGATACTCCTAATTTTTCTTCATCAGATAAACTGCTTAATCCATCATTGGGTGCCTTATTTATTATTTTCTCAGGTACTCCTAATGCTAATCCTACTTGTTTTACTTCTTCTACAGTAAGATTTGCTAATGGATTAAAATCGCTTGCGCTATCTCCCCATTTTGTTGTATACCCTACAAAAATCTCACAAGCATTTCCTGTTCCTGCAACTAAGTAATTATGAGTTTGTGCAATTGCATAAAGTATTGTCATTCTTAAGCGTGGTTTAACATTAATATTTGCTTCTTCTGAAATCGTTATATTTGTTTCTTCTACTGCTTCATTTAGGTCTTTATACATTTTAGTCATATCTACTATTATATTTTTTACTCCGAAGGTATCTGCAACAATCTTTCCATCTTCTATATCTTCTGATTTAGAATTACATGGCATTTCTACTGCAATCACATTTTCACTTCCTAATGCTTTTGTAAGAAGTGCAATTACTGTTGCAGAATCTTTTCCACCGCTATTTCCTACTACTGCACCTTTTGCTCCAGATGACTTAACATATTCTCTTATCCAATCTATAATATCATTTTCCATAAGCTAACCCCTCATACAACTTATTTTTTTTAATGTATTTTTCAACATTTTCTGGAACAAATTCAGTTATGTCTTCTTTATTTTTTATTTTTTCTCTAATCATACTTGAACTTAAATGAATTTGCTCTACTTTATCTAAATATATAAAACTTTCGTTATTTTCGCTTAAGAACTTGCTTTTAGCAATAATTTCATAAAAATCATCGTCATTTCTCTGTAACACAAGAAAATGATATTTATCTACTAGTTCTTGTGACGTATACCAAGTTTCTATTTCTTTTAAGTTATCTGTACCAATTATAAAATATATAAACTTATCTGGATATAGTTTTTGGATTGCATCTAATGTTTCTATTGTATATAGCTGTTTTTCACTTCTTAATTCTATATCTGATATTTCAAAATTAGGTTGTCCTTGACAACCTAATTTCAACATTTCATATCTATGCTTATTATCTATTAACCCTTTTTTGTTATACATACTGCTTACAGGTATAAATATAACTTTTTCAATTTCTCTATAATTATCTAAAATGCTTTGAGCTAGTTGAAAATGAGAATTAATTGGAGGATTAAAAGAACCTCCAAATACGGCAACAATGTTTTCCATCTTTAAATACAGTCCTTTCTAAACTATAAAAAGAATTAATTTAACATAGCCAAAACTATGATTATTTTTCACTACTTATTTTCTTAAAGTTGCACCTATCTTCTTTTCTAGTTCACAAACAATATTTTCTATTGCTTTATTTATTTCTTCATCTGTTAGAGTTTTTGTTTTATCTTCAAAGTTTAATGAATATGCTAGGCTCTTCTTATTTTCACCAATATTTGCTCCTTTATAGATATCAAATATTTCGATTTTTGTAAGTAATGCTCCACCAGCTTTTTTTATTACTTCTTCAACATTTTTAGAGGTAATATTTGTGTCTACTACAATAGCTAAGTCTTTCTTAATTCCTGGAAATTTAGAAAATTCTTTGTATTTCATCTTGCCTACTCTTTTTTCTAGTAACTTACTTAAATTGATTTCCATAACATAAACATCTTTTAAAATGTTTGGATGCACCTTTCCTACTATTCCAACACTATCTCCATTTACAGAAATCTCGGCAGTTTGTCCTGGATGGAATTCTTTTGCAAATTCATTATTTACAAAACTATATCTCCCTTCATATCCTAAATAATCTAATATTTCTTCTGCAATTCCTTTTATAGTATAGAAATTAACTTTCTCTGTAATTCCTACTCCTTTAAAATATGTGCCAGACATTAATACTGAAAGTTTTAATTCTTCTCCATATTCCCCTTGTTTTTTATAAAAGCCTTTTCCTATTTCAAAGATTGAAATATCTGAGTTGTTTCTTGCATTATTATATTCATAAATCTTTACCATAGATGGAATCATACTATATCTTAATGTGTTTTTATCTTCAGACATAGGAGATTGCAATCTTACTTCTTCAAACTCATCTAAAGTATAATTTTTAACTTCTTTATCATTTATTAATATATATGTTAATGTTTCATTTAATCCTAGAGATATCATTTTGTTTCTGATTGCACGAATTTTGTTGTCTAAATGTCCTGGTCTTCCAGAAAGCTTTGGAACTTTTCCTATTAAATTATCTACCCCATGAATTCTTCCCACTTCTTCTACTAAATCTTCTTTAATAGAAATATCAATACGTCTTTTAGGTACTGATACTTGTATATTATTTTCATTAACAACATAAGTAAATCCTAATTTATCAAAAACTGTTAATATTTCGTTATTAGAAAGTTTCATTCCAAGTAAATTATTAATATTTGTAAAAGTTATATCGATTTTTGTATCTTCTTTATCTGTAGTATCATATTTTACAATACCTGACACTATTTTAGCATCTGCATAATCTTGTAATAATTTGCATGCTCTATCTACTGCCATATATGTTCTGTTAGAATCTAGTCCTTTTTCATACCTAGTGCTTGCTTCACTTCTTAATATTTTCTTAGCAGTTTGTCTAATTTTTGTTGGTTCAAATATAGCTGCCTCTATTAAAATGTTTTTAGTGTTTTCATCGATTTCTGTATCTAAACCTCCCATTACGCCTGCTAATCCTACTGCTTCCATATCATTTGCAATAACTATATCTGATGAAGTTAAATTTCTTTCTACGCCATCTAATGTGATTAATTTCTCTTCATCTTTTGCCATTCTTACTACAATATGATTTCCTAATTTATCTAAATCATAAAAATGCAATGGTTGGCCTACTTCTAGCATTACATAATTGCTTATATCTACTACATTGTTTATTGGTCTTATACCTGATGCAATAAGTCTGTTTTTTATAAAATCTGGACTTTCCATGATTTTAACATTTTTAATTTTTTTAGCTAAAAATATTGTACAATTTTCAGTTTTTACATCTACAGAAAATGAGTCATCTATTTTCTCATCTTCTTCATTATATTTTAAATCTATTGGCTTAACTTCTTTTCCATAAATTGCAGCTACTTCATAAGCCATTCCTAATATGCTTAATAAGTCTCCTCTATTTGCAGTTAGTTCAAAATCTATAACCTCATCATCAAGCCCCATATATTTTATTGGTTCTTCACCAATTATAGCATCTTCTGGTAATTCATGAATACCTGTTTTATCTACTTCTGGTAAAAATTTGTGCTCTAATCCTAATTCTTCAAGAGAACAAAGCATTCCATTAGATTCTTGCCCTCTAATTATTCCTTTTTTTATAGTTATTCCACCAGGGAGTTCTGCCCCTGGTAATGCTACTATTACTTTTAAGCCTTTTCTAACATTTGGAGCACCACATACTATATTTAGGATTTCACTACCTATATCTACTTTGCACACATGCAAGTGGTCTGAATCTGGATGGTTTTCACATTCTAATACTTTACCAATTGTTAGATTTGTTGCAGGTAATAGTTTTTTTACTTCTTCATATTCATTTCCTACTTTTGTCATATCTTCAGCTAATGTTTTAGCATCAACTGTTATATCTACATAGTCTTTTAAAAAATTTGTACTTAATTTCATGTGAATTTCCCTCCAAATTAAAATCTATCGAATTGGTTTAAAAACCTTATATCATTTGTGTATAAAAGTCTAATATCTGGTATCCCAAATTTAAACATCGCAAGTCTGTCTAAGCCTGTTCCAAAAGCAAATCCTGAATATTTATCTGGGTCATATCCATTTTGCTTTAATACATTTGGATGTACCATGCCTGAACCAAGTATTTCTATCCAACCTGTTTGCTTACATAAGTTACATCCTTTTCCATTACATTTAAAACAGCTTACATCTATTTCATAGCTTGGTTCTGTAAATGGGAAATAACTTGGTCTAAATCTTAATTTGGAATTTTCTCCTAACATATGTTTTACAAATAGCTCTAATGTACCCTTTAAATCTGCAAGTGAAATGTTTTCATCTATAACTAATCCTTCAACTTGTCCAAATTGGTGTGAATGTGTTGCATCATCATCTCTTCTATATACTTTACCTGGGCAAATTATTCTAATTGGTGTTTTATCTTCATTTTTCATCATTGCTCTTGCTTGTACTGCTGAAGTTTGAGTTCTTAATAAATGTTCCGCATCAATATAGAAACTATCTTGCATATCTCTTGCAGGATGACCCTTTGGTATATTTAATCTTTCAAAACAATATTCATCTGTTTCTAATTCTGGTCCTGATACTACGTCATACCCCATTGATACGAAAAAGTCTTCTAATTCCTCTATTATTAGATTCATTGGATGTTTGCTTCCTCTTCTAATTTTCGTAGAAGGAATTGTAATATCTAATCTTTCTCTATTTAATTTTTCTTGTATTTCTTTTTCTTGCAAGATATTTTCTTTTTCTGTTATTGCTTTTTCAATTTCTTCTTTAGCTTCATTTACTAAAGTTCCAATAATTGGTCTTTCTTCTTTAGATAATTCTGCCATTCCCCTTAAAAGAGCTGTTAAAGCACCTTTTTTACCTAAAAATTTAACTCTTTTTTCATTTAAATCTTGCAAATTTTGAATACTGCTTATTTCTAATATAGCTTCTTCTTTAAGTTTTAGAATCTCCTCTTTCACTTTACTAATCATTCCTTTATTTCATATTTTCATTTTCAATATCTTTAATTAAATTTAATCTTGCAATATGTCTTCCGCCTTCAAATTCTGTTGCTATAAACATTCTTACAATGCAAATTGCTTCATTTGTTGTAATATAATCTGCACCTAGCGCTAAAACATTAGCATCATTATGCATTCTTGAATATTTTGCAGCTTGCTCTACAAAGCAAGGTGCACTTCTTATTCCTTTAAATTTATTTGCAACCATACTCATTCCATAGCCTGATCTACAAATTAAAATTCCTTTTTCACATTCTCCTGTTTGAACTTTTTTTGAAACTTCTGCTGCAATATTTGGATAATCAACTCTATCTGTAGAATATGTGCCACAATCTATATATTCAATCCCTTGCTCATCTAAATATTTTTTTATTTCTTCTTTTAATTCAAAACCACCATGGTCTGCTCCAATAGCTATCATAACTTCCTCCTTAAAATTTTATTTTTTCATTTAGCCAAGCTTCTATATCGTTAATTTTTACTCTTTCTTGTTCCATTGTATCCCTATCTCTAATTGTAACAGAATCATCATTTTCTGTTTCAAAATCTATAGTTATACAATATGGTGTACCGATTTCATCTTCTCTTCTGTATCTTTTACCAATACTTCCTGTTTCATCATAATCACACATAAAGCTTTTTGCTAACTTTTCATATATTTCCTCTGCTTTAGGACTTAACTTTTTAGATAATGGTAAAATTGCAGCTTTATATGGTGCTAAATATGGATGTAATTTTAAAACTGTTCTTACATCACCTTCTTCAATCTCTTCCTCATGATAAGCTTCGCAAAGTACTGTTAACACTGCTCTATCTAGTCCATAAGTAGATTCTATTATAAAAGGTATAAACTTTTCATTTGTCTCTGGATCTAAATATTGTTGTGCTGTTTTTGAATATTCTTCATGTCTTGATAAATCATAATTTGTTCTATTATGTGTACCATTTATTTCACCCCAACCAAATGGAAATTTGTATTCTATGTCACATGCAGATTTTGCATAAAATGCTAATTTTTCATGGTCATGAAATCTTAAATTTTCTTCTTTTATTCCTAAATCCATAAAAAACTTTTTACCATATTCTTTAAAATACTCATACCAATTTTCATCTGTTCCTTCTTTGCAAAAAGTTTGAAATTCCATTTGTTCAAATTCAATTGTTCTAAATGTAAAGTTTCCCGGAGTAATTTCGTTTCTAAAAGCTTTTCCAATTTGACCAATGCTAAATGGTAATTTACTTCTAGTAGTTCTTTGTACATTTAAGAAATTTACATATTCGCCTTGTGCATTTTCTGGTCTTAAGTAAATTACGCTTTTGCTATCTTCTGTCACTCCTCTATATGTTTGAAACATTAAATTAAATTCACGAATTCCTGTAAAATTTGATTTTCCACATTTAGGACAAGGTACTTTATTTTTTGTTATATAGTCTACCATTTCTTGTTTTGTCATTGAATCTGGATGTGCATTTTTGTCAAATGCTTCAATAAGAGTATCTGCTCTATGTCTTGTTTTACACTCTTTACAATCTATTAATGGGTCTGAGAAGCCACCTACATGTCCACTTGCTTCCCATACTCTAGGATGCATTAAAATTGCTGCATCTATTTCATAGCTGTTTTTTCTTTCTTGTATAAATCTTTTTCTCCAAGCATCTTTAATATTATTTTTAAGTCTTGCCCCTAATGGTCCATAATCCCAAGTATTTGCTAATCCTCCATATATTTCAGATCCAGGAAATATATATCCTCTATTTTTGCATAGTGCAACTATTTTATCCATTGTCTTTTCTTCCATTTTTATTCCCTCGCTTTAATTTTAGTAGTGTAAACTAACTTTATATTTTTGCGGACAGACAGAAACCTATCCTCCCTCTTCAAATTTTCATAGATTATTTTACACTATTTTAGTCTTCTACAACTAATTTTGTTGGTGCCTTATAATTAATTCCAAAAGTATCTACTGTTATACTTTTAATGATTGGTGGATTTACAGGTGTAGATGTTTCCTCTGATTCTCCTGTTTCTTCATCTACTTCAACTGTTTTTTCAATTTTAGTTATTTCATCAATTATATCTAATCCTTCTATTACTTTACCAAATGCACAATAATTTCCATCAAAGTTTTCTTCATCTTTTGCCATAATAAAGAATTGCGAGCATCCTGAATTATAACCCATTTTTAGATAAGAAGAATCTCCTGTATAGTAATAATACATTGTATAATCCGCTCTAGCTAATCCTAATGTGCCTCTTGTAAATTTTAGTGTGTTTTCTTTAAATCCATTTAATTCGAATTCTCCAGGTATTGTATAGTCCGTTTTACCCGCTCCTGTTCCTTCTTTATCTCCACCTTGAATTAAGCTGTCTTCAACTCTATGGAATGTTAATCCATTATAATAGCCAGAATTAATCAACTCTATAAAGTTTCTTACTGTATTTGGTGCCATTTCTGGATATAGTTCGATTTTTACAATTCCATAATCTTCTATTTCCATTGTTGCTATTGGATTCTTTAATTCAAATGTACTTTTTTGGTAATAACCATAAATTAGATATGCTATTAATAATATAGCAATTATTAGTATTATTATATAAATATTCTTATTATTTTTCATATTAACTCCTTTTGCCACATATGGCTTTATATATTTTTATTGTACAGTATCTTGTATGTTAACTGGTTTAGTTATATCTGATGTTTCTAACCAAAGACCTGTTATTTCTTTTCCTTCTTTAGTAAAATCCGCTGAAATAGTCCATGTATCATCAATATATGTATTGTCAGTTGCAATACGAGAGTTTCCCCTTATAAATTTTATATCATCATTTTTTGTTGCAAATCTAGGTATCCATACATACGTACTCTTATCTTTTATCGCATATGCCCAATTAGTAGAATCTGTTGAATAGTTTTCATAATTATATGTATCTGGGTTTTGTAATTCCATATTTTCTTCTAATAATGGTGCATTTGTAAGAACTACATTAATACTATTTTCTTGAAATGTTTTGGTATTTGTATTATCTGTTAATCTAAATATATATCTTCCTGCAACTGATATCTGTACATCATATGTATTACCTTTTTTAGTATAATTGTTAAGTATCAACCAAGATTCCGTATTTTCTAATTTATAAGTAATAGTTCCATTATTTATACTAATATTTCCTATTGTGATAGTTGCATTCAAACCTTCTATTGAAATTTTCAGACCAAGCTCTTCAATTGTTCTATCATTTGAAATAGATGTGTTTATTAACTTTTGTCCACCTGGCAATTCATATTGAGTATAGTAGGTAGTACCATTGTAATCAATTCCTTTTTCACTTATAACTTCTCTTGTTTTAAAATTGACTATTATAGCACTTGTTGCATTTTTTATACCCAAAATATCATCAATATCTTTAACAGTAAAATATCTATAAAAGTCCGCATCTTCTTCCTTATAATTGTTACTTACTTCAGCATTTCTATATGCATCATCAACTCTTTGCATTAATCTGTTATTTACATTATTGATATTTTCACCTAGGTTTGAATAATCCTCTATTTCATCAACTTTAGCTTGTATTGTCTGCATTTCTGCAATAAATTTAAGTAATTTAGAATCTTTATAGCTTTCTATTCCTTTCGTTATACCAATAGTTGACAAAATAAGTAAAATGATTATTGTTACAACTAAAGCAATTAATGTAATACCTTTTTGATTTTGAAAATCTTTTTTATGCATTATCTCCTCCTTTGTAAATTACTGGACTTATTATATATCTACTTCTCACATTTTTCAAGCAATTTTCAATATTTATCTTTCTACATATAAAAAGCTACTATATTTATAAAAACAATTATCTAGTAACATCTTCATATCCAATTAATTTTGTTGCCATTGTTGAAGTTCTAATACTAGTAACTTTTAAATTTTCTAAGAAATTTCCTTGTCCTTTCATTTTTGCCCTTGAAGCCATAAATTCAAGAAAATTGTTCATTTCATTTTCTTCTATAAAAGTTATTTTTACTTCATTCCAGTCTTTTCCAATTGATGTTGTATATGCTTTGAGTTCTTTTACTATTTTCTTTGTTATTTCTATTTCTTCGTGTTTTACTAAAACTATATATCCTTTTTTTTCTATTGCTGCTTTAAACATTGTTATATCATTTTCATCATTGCCCATTACCATAAAGCTCTCTAAATTTAAATCTCTTAAAACCTTCTTAGTAATTATGCCTTTACTACACTCATTAGAAGTAATATCTACTCTTCTTCTTGATTTTGATTTATCTCTTGTTCTAAATTTAGTATTTCCAACATGAATATTGCATTTATAACCACATTTTTCAATATATTCTATAAGTTTATCTATTACTTCTTTACTTCCTGTTAATGTTAATTTATTTATATTTACACTATTTGCTTTTTGTATAATATCATCTAACTCTATATGGGGCTTATTTGAATAATATGTTGTAGATGCTTCATCTCTATGAATGTATATATCATCTTCTGCAACATATCTAACATCTCCTTCTTCTCCTCCTAACTCAATAAATTTATGTAAAATATCACTCACATTATCTTTTGATATTGACATCTTCATATATTTAGAGGTTGCTCCGTTATTTCCAAGTATTTCATCAAATATTTGTGATGGTATATTGAGTCTTTCAAGCATTCCTTTAAGATCTTTAGGTGTTCTACCAGTATTGGCAATGAACATCATTTGCTTTTGCAAAGTATTTTTTGTTCTAATAACTGCATGCTTAAAATTGTTTGATAAAGGTAAGGTTCCATCAATATCTGTAAAAATGCATAATACTCCATTATTTTTTTGCCTTGTATCTTCAATGAAATCATTTATAAAGTTGGAATAATTAAGCTTACTCATATTTCCCCCTTATATTTTATTCATATATAATTTTATCCAATAGCCAAAAAACTATAAAAAATACTAAATTTACAAGTACTATTGTTGCACCTGTACTTATATTATAAATATATGATAGATATAGCCCTATTAAGAATGATGATACACTTATTATTCCTGAATGAATAACAACTTTTTTAAAATTCTTAAAGATTCTCATTGCAGTAAGTGCTGGAAAAATTATAATACTACTAATTAACAAAGTTCCCATCATTCTCATGCCTATTACGATTGTTATTGCAGTTAATATTGCAATTAAGTTTTTATATCTTTCTGTATTTAATCCTATTGCTGTTGCAAATTCTTCATCAAATGTCATAATAAATAATTTTCTATAAAAAACAATGAATATTACAAGAACAAATATACTAATTAAAACACTTAAAATAACATCTTCTGCATTCATAGCAAGAATACTTCCAAACATAAAATTGCATACATCTGTATTCATACCTGTAGTAAGAGAAGTTACTGCTACCCCTATTGCAAGCGCTGAACTCGAAAGTAGTGCTATTGCACTATCACTTTTAATTTTTCCATTATTTCCAATTTTTAATAATATGATTGCAAAAATTGCAACACCTGGTATTGCAATATATAGTGGTGAAGATAGTCCAAATGCTGTACTTATTGCTAAGATTCCAAAACCTACATGTGATAAGCCATCTCCTATCATACTATATCTTTTTAGGACTAAGCTTACACCAAGTAACGCACTACAGATGCTAACAGCAACACCAACAATTATTGCTCTTTGTATAAATGTAAAAGATAACATTTCACTTATTGTACTTAACACTTATTTATCTCCTTCCACTTGATAATTACTTGGTACTCCATCATATGATAGTTGTCCTTCTTTAATCTCTATTACTCTATCTGCAAATTTCAATGCTCTTTCAACATCGTGTGATACCATTAAAATAGTTAATTTATACTTTTGTTGTAATTTTTTTAGTAACTCATATATTTGCTTTGCTACTTTTGGATCTAGCCCATTTGTTGGTTCATCTAATATAATTATTTTATCTGTTGCAGATAATGCTCTTGCAATAAGTACTCTTTGTTGTTGCCCTCCAGATAAATCTGCAAAACATTTTTTTCTAATGTCATAAACTCCAAGTTGTCTCATCGAATTTCTAGCAGATAGTTTATCATTTCTGCTATAAAAAATACCGTTTAGATTATGTGGTATTGTTCCAGATAAGACTACTTCTTCAACAGAAGCGGGGAAATTAGATTGTACAGTAGTTTTTTGTGGCAAATATCCTACTTTTTCATTTAAAATGACTTCTCCTTTATAATCTTTTATAAGACCTACAATACATTTTATTAAAGTAGTTTTACCTGAGCCGTTCTCTCCTACAATACAGTTAAAAGTACCTTCTTCAATATTTAAAGTAATATTTTTAATTGAGTCTTTTTTAGTTGGATAACTATATGTTAATTTTTTTATTTCTATTAAACTCATTTTTATTCCTTTCTCTAATTAGTCTAATGCTTTTTCTAAAACACTAATATTCCTTTTCATTAATGAAACCCAAGTTTCGCCATTATTAAAGTCTTCTTTAGTAACATTATGTAATGTCTGTATTTGCAAAGTTTCTACTGTTCCACCTACTTCTTTTGCAATAATATTTGCAACTTTTCCATCATTTAACTCACAATATAATACTACTGGAATCTTTTCGGCTTTTATTCTTTTTACAATATATGCAATAGTACTACTGCTTGGGTCTGTTTCTGTGCTACAACCATTAAATACCGCGCTTACTTCTAATCCAAATTCTTTTATAAAATATTGCATTGGCATTTTATCTCCAAATACTAATCTATTTCTTACTCTTTTGTCTACTATATTTTGAATTTCATTTTTTACTTTATTTATTTGATTTATATATTCTGTAGCATTATCTTTGTATATTTGATTATTTGTTTGGTCTATCTGTTCCATTGCAATTTCTAATTGATTAACCATTTTTATAGCATTTGTTGGAGAAGTCCATATATGTTCATTAAAAACCCCTTCTTCTTCATGCTCTTCTTCTGCACCATCTATTCTCTCTTCTTGTAGTTTATCTACATAATCTGATATGCAAACCACTTTCGTTTTATCCAAATCTATTGTTTCTACAACTTTATTTGCCCAATTTTCTGATTCGCCACCAACATACACAAATAAATCTGCTTTTTGAATATTTATTAAATCCTGTGTTGTTGGGTCGTAGCTATGCATTTGTTTTCCTGGTCCTAATAAAAAAGTCAATTCTATTCCCTCTACATTTTTTGTTATTGCTCTTAAAAAATCATAACTTGCGAAATTACTTACAACTATTTTTATTTTACCGTCATCGATATTTTGTTTTATTTTTACATTTGTAATCAATAATATTGAAAATATTATAATTAATACTAAAATTGCAACAAGTAATACTTTTTTCAAATTAAAAAACTCCTTTTTTTATTATCTTAAAATTTTATCACACAATTTAAAAAAATACAATCTTAACGATTGTATTTTTCAAATTTATAATAATATGGTTTAACATATTTATAATAATCTTTTGCATACACAAATGTATCATCTTTTAGAACTATCCTTAAATTTGGATAAACTTTAATCATTACCCATTCGTTCCAAAACTTATCTGCATGATGTTTTATATATTTATTCATATATATATTATCATATATATTTCTATATAAATCCTCACTTTTAGCTGGTAAATTATTTTCTACAACAGTCTTGGCTATAAACAGATTTTCTGCAATACATGTAATTACGCCATCTATTAACATTAAAATGGTTACTATTAAAACAACCTTTTTTAATATATTTATATTAAATTTTGCTTTTATCTTATCAATAATTTTATCTATATGTGGATTTAAAACCTTTAATAGGTAAACTGTTAATACTCCCCAAAAGCAACAAAATGCAAAACAAACTCTTCCATTTATATTTAAAAATCTATCTGAATAATCCCACCAATTAACATTTAGTACATATTCTCCTATAAGGCTTACTAAATATTCTGTAACTCCTCCTACCAAAAAGCCTCCAATAAATAATTTATGTACATCTAATTGTAAATTTTTAAGTGTTAAGATAATTGCTAATGCTCCTACTCCATATATAGGACAAAATGGTCCATATAGAAAGCCTTGCCTGCTTTCTAACGTTCCATATACTACTAGTGCATATAAAGTTTCTACTATAAATCCAACTATACTATATATTATAAAATATGCTAAAATTCTATATATATTTATTTTTTCTTCTTTAACTTTTTCCATTTCGTTCCTTTATTACTTTTTTTTCTAAATTCTTTAGATAGCTTTGCTATTGCTTTTGTTTCTATCCTTGATACATAAGAACGCGATATTCCTAGTATATCCGCTACTTCATTTTGTGTTTTAGGTGTTTTACCACACAATCCAAATCTTAATTCTATAATTAGCTGTTCTCTTTCTTTTAATATGTTACTCATCCTTTTATAAAGTTCTCTTATTCTAAATTTAAAATCTAGTTCTTCTTCTATATTTTTCTCATCATTTTCTAATATGTCTATTAATGATATCTCATTGTCCTCTTTATCTTTACCTATTGGCTCATTTAAATATACTTCTGCTCCGTAATTTTTTTGTACTTCTTAAGTACATTAATATTTCATTTTCTATACTCACATGCTGGCAACAAAGTTGTATTAAAAAAATTATTGGAACTTTGTGATAATAGGTTTATCTCTACTGTGTCACCATTTCCCACTACATTATCTACTATTAGTCTAAGTAAATTCTTCTTTTCAACAATATCTAATGTTTCAAATGCTTCATAATATTTTTCTATTATTTCAAGAACTATTTTAAATATATCTATTTCTAATTGATTTATTTTTTCTTGACTTTTATATTCACTTAATCTTTTTTCAAGTTCTTCATTTTCTTTTTTTATCTTCTTAATCTCTTTATTTATTTCGTCTATTATTTCTATATCAACATATTTTATTCTTTGGATTAAATTATCTAAACTTTTTTGATTTTTATCATATCTGGCTTTTAACCCTATGTATTCATCATCTTTATTTACTATATCTATTTTTGTGCTTGATATTTTCTTTAGCTCTTCGCAGATTTTTTCATTTGGTGCAGTTAACTTTTTTATTTCTTCTAATAATAATTTGTCTAATTTATTACCATCTATATTTTTCCCTTTACATTTCTTTCCTCTACTTCTTTCTTTTAAAGTACAAGAATATATATATTTTTGTTTTCCTTCTTCATCAAATCTGTTTGTAAGAAGTCGTGGTCTCATAATTGAACCACATTCCCTGCATCTTATTATTCCTGTAAGTAAAGCAGTGTTCTTTTGAGGCTTTCTATAACTTTTTACCTTATTAATATTTAATAATTTTTGAACATTAATCCAGTCTCTACCACTAATAAATCCTTTATGCTTTCCGAACTGCTATAATCCACTCATTCATATCGTTTCTTTTATTTGCTTTATGTTTAATTTGTAATGTTTTATTATATGCCATTATACCATGTATTCCATCAAATTCTTCTTTTCTTGAAAACACTTCAATCTCATTTTCTAAAAAAAACTCATACATATCTAAATCACTTATTGCATATACAGGGTTTGTAAGTATTGTTTTTAAAGTAAACCTTGTAAAATCTTTTTTATTTTTAGTTTTTATATTATTATTAATTGCAAAAGTTTCTAATGCAGTTAGAGATTTTAGTTCTAAAAATTTTTGAAATATAATTTTAATAATTATCATTTCTTCGTCAATTTCTTTAAGCATAAAAGCCTTTTTTGTTTTTCTTTCAATCTCATTATTTTCATTTGTTTCCTTAATATTTAAAAGTTCAAAGCCAACTGATTCATATCCTGTAGGTGTAGTTCCGCCAAGCCATCTGCCTGTTTTTGCAAGTTCCCTCATATTATCTTTTATTCTCTCTGCACCAATTTCTCTTTCAAGTTGTGCAAAAACAGATGCAATATACATCATAGCTCTTCCCATTGGTGTAGAAGTATCAAATTGTTCTTTAACAGATATAAAGCTAATATTATTATCGTTTAATTCTTCTATTAAATCAGAAAAATCAGCAACACTTCTTGCAACCCTATCTAGTCTATAACATATTAGTACATTATATTTTTTATTTTTAGCATCTCTAATTAGTTCATTAAACTTCTTTCTTTCAGAATCACCACCTGAAACCCCTTCGCCCTCATTATATAAAAGTATTTTAATTTCTTCACTTGGAAATATCCTTTTTATATAATCATTGCATAGATTTATTTGTGTTTCGATTGATTCTCCCTTATCTGTTTGCTTTGATTTTCTGCTATAAACTGCAACTATTTTCATAAATTCTCCTTTATACCGTCCCATTTTTTTGTGTATTCTAACTCTGTTTTTTATTCCGTTCAAGCTCTTTCTAATTCTTTTATTAATTTTTCCTTTATTTTTTGTTTTTTATTATCTTCTACCTCTAAATTATCAATACTTTTACTTATAAGTATTGCTTTGAATATTGCTACTCCTTCTTTTAAATTTTTTTCATCTTTTGGGAAATTTAAAATTAAGTTCATAAAGCATCCCTCTATTCAAAAGCTATTCAGTAACAGCTTGGACAATTAACTTAATTTTTTTAAATCATTCATATTTTAATAAATATTAATTCTAAATTTCTATTCTTTTCTATATATCTTACCTATATTGTAAAAATCACATAGTTCCTCCCTAGAAATACCTTCTGTGTCTCTTGTAACATAATAATTTTCTTTTCCTCTGGCACTTTCTAGAATACTTTTCCTTTTTTGTATTTCTTCCTAATCAATCGCCCGACGATTGATTGTGTGCCTATTTAATTTCTCTTTAGAGTAACTTATCCACTAAATATTTTTTCAAAATTTTTTAAATTCTACAAAATCCGACAGTATTTTACATTTATTTTATAGTACTCTAATACGGGGTGGTATAAATGAGTAAATTATATAATACTTATGAAGAATTAAAAAAAGAAAATTCTGATTTAATCTATTTATTTAAAAGTGGTATATTCTTTATTGCTTTAGACAAAGATGCTTATACTCTATCTAATCTTTTAGGTTTTAAACTTAGTAATTTTACTCCAACAGTGGTGAAATGTGGTTTTCCATGTTCTGCTCTTGAAAAATATGAAAAAATATTTAACGCATGTAATTTAACAATAAAATTAATAGAACCATACAAAAATATTTCATATAACTTACAAGATTATTCTCAAAATTTACGTATTACTGACATTTTAAATTCTATTAAAGCAATTGATATTAATAATTTATCAATACAAGAAGCGTATAGCTTTTTAGAAAAATTACAAAATGAGGTTAAAAATTTGGCATAAGTTTTTATAACTCATGCCAAATTTTTAGTCAGTATACTAATTAACTATTCTCTTAAATTTTAATTCTCTATCATCAAAAAATATTAACTTTTGAGTTTTTGCATGTATCGTTCTAGCATAATTTAATATTAATTTTCTGCAATTATATTGTTTTAATGTTCCAATTTGTGAATTTGTTTTGGCTAATAAATTATATGCTTCATATAATTCTTCAAAAGTTAATTCTTTCTCCATAAATTTTCCTTTATCTAAAAAAATGCCCTTCTTTGAAAGACATTTTTCTTTATTTAGTATAATGAAACTCGCGCTCAAGCGAACATAGTTGTTGTTATTGACGTTGTTGTTGTTCATGTAGCCATTGTTGAAGTTAGCGTTCCACGCGTTGTTGGTATTGTTCTGCGAAGAAGACCAGTAGTAGTTGCTAAGCCCTCCAAACAGAAAATCTAGCCTCTACAATTTCTATTGCCCTAGCTTTTGATAATACCAAATATTTGGTGGGGCAATCACTTTCATTATATTAAATATCTTTTATTTAATTAATAAAAGTTTGCTAATCTTACCTATTGGCGGATATAGCTTTCTCTATGCTTGCTACCCATCTATCTAAATCCTTATCAATTTCTAATTGTTTTCTAATTAATTCTGTTATTTCTCCTGGTGTTATAGCCTTATTTATCATTAAAAATCTTATATCAGTCCAAATTTCAACTTTTATAATTTGTTTTACTTTCATAAGATGTCTATATTGTTCTTCTAAGTTTGTTATCAAAAGAACTTTTACTGTATTTTTTTCAGCTTCAAGAATATTTTTATTTAAATCTTCTTGTACAGAAATCAATCCTTTGGCTATTCCCCTTCGAGTTATTTTATGATTTACAAAAATTGCCAAATCATCCAGTTTCAATTGAATTGGAGCTTGCCTATTTCTTTTATATATTTCCTGATTTATTTTTTGGGTTGCATTATCAATTTTAGATCCGAGTCCAGTGATTCTTTTTGGGTTTGTTTTGCTCTTCCATATTTTTTCTCATCTCTTATAATCTAAAATATACTTCAAACCCGAGAACTTCTTACGAAGTTTGTCTCGGGTTTGATTTATCACGTTATTAACATAACGTGATTTTTAGCTTTCTAATTTTTTACAAAATTAGAAAGTCGCGCTCAAGCGAACA